>CAUJEL010000129.1 GCA_963169875.1 Candidatus Zhuqueibacterota bacterium | reverse complement strand
GTGAGCAGATCGACATAGATGCTGTCGGCCGGGAGGTTGAAGACATTGAAGCCGGCTTCGCGGATCAGACGGTCGCGTTCAGCGCGGGTGGTTTTCTTGATGGGTTCCACTACTTTGATGCGAAAGGGTTCTGCGGGGAATTGCATAGATTCTCCAGATAAAATGTGATTTTTTCAGCGCACCAAAATAGCAAAGAAGTTTTTTATCTGCAATGGTTTTTATGCAAATCTTATGAGCACGTCATCCTTGTAAGGATCTTTTGGGCTGCGCGGGACAATCCGTCTTGATCCAGGCTACTACCGCCGGAGGGTCAATTTCTATTAACATGTCATCCTTGTAAGGATCTTTCAGGCTCCGCGGGAGAATCCGCCTTGACCCAGGCTGCTGCCGCCGGAGGGTCAATTTCTTAGCGTCTGTGCGTCTTGGCGCGAGAAGAAAGCCTGACAGCACTCTTCATGGTCGCTGTTGCAGGTAATCCAGCACCGCCGTGGCCACCACCTCATGGCCGTAATCGTTCCAATGGGCGTCCCAATCCCAATTGAAACGGCGCTGATGGATTTTATAGTCGCGGGCAAAAGCATCGGTCAAATCCAGAAATTCCACGCCGTTTTCCCGGCAGATGCGGTCGAACAACTGATTGATCCAGATGATGTTGCTGCCCGCCAGATTATCCGCATAAATATCATAGCGCGGCCCATCCATCATGAGAAGGAGACGTTTGCCAGCTGTTTCTCGTTGGAGGGTCGAGATGATATAGTGCATGACCCTCTCCAGGTCCGCGCGATATTTTTGCATGACCTGGACGTCCACATTGGCATTATAGACCGGCCGGCGTTTGAACATGATGTTCTGGTTCAACCGGTAAATGTTGAGATTATAATAGAGGTAGCGGAACAGCGCGCTCTTTTTCAGCCCTTGTCCGTCAGCCAGTTTTAGTCCTGCCGGTGCAATCTCGCGCACACTCTCCGCCTCGAGGGACAGCTGCAGGCACTCCGGATGCACCTCATAATCGTGCAGACTCTCGACAAAATCATTATGCACAAAGTGGACGATGATACAATCCGGATTGAAGTTGTGCAGAACATAGCGATTGATATGCAAATAATGCGAGGCCGGGATGCCCGATTTGCCAAAACTGTAAATTTCGTACCCGTCGCCCAGCTGCTTTTGCATCAGCGCCATAAAATTGGCGTTCACATCGACGATCAGGGCTGCGATATAGGAATCACCGATCACAGCAATGCGCTGTTTCGTGCTATCCCGCTCCGGTTGATAATCCAGGGCGCTGTTCCAGCCGTAATTATTGATATGCCAGCGCGCCTGCACCTGCGCCCACTTGCCGGAGGTGACCAGACCATCTGTTTGGGTGCGGTTGTCGTAGCGGATCATTTTCCCGGCGGGATCGAAATAGAGGTCCGGCGGATTGGACGCGGGAATAATCCAGCGGAACACGCCCTCCAACAGCAGCAACAGCAGCAGGACAGCCGGCAGGCTGATGATGAAAAAATTCTTTAGCGCAGGTACTAATTTTCCACCCATCTTCCTCTCCAATCGTCACCCTGTCTGAATCCTAATCACTTGCACATCCATAACAAAATCCCATAGAAGTATGGAACGGCGGCGGGGGGTTATCTGAATGCTATTCTTTTGCACGTCTATAGCATAAGAATTGCTTGTGTTGCAGCAGGCAATACGCTGCAAAATCCAGCAAGCGCCACCCACCCCGTCATGGTGGAACCATCTTTCAGGCAAAGACATGTGCATATGAAAATGCACACGTGAACCAATCATCACATTACTTTACTTACTTCTGAAACGAAAGACAAGCACTTTTTGCACTTTCAGCATGCACCAGCAAATTTTCAACAAAGATGTTGTCAAGACGATCTGCGATGGATATATTTCAAATAGGTTATATGATTAGATAACCGCCGAGCACGCAGAGGCCGCCGAGCGGTATGAACTGGAAATAAAGTGCGATGCTTGATTTTAATATCAGAATTGAGACAAGATATCATTGCATTTTTTCTTTGCGTATCTCGGCGGCCTCGACGGTTAGAGATCAAACCAAAAGTATCTCGTCCATTTTGGCGATGAAGAGGAGTGTCCATGTCCATAAACAAAATCAGAACTTACTTATGGAGTAAACCGTTCCTCCTTCTTTCTCTGGGTGCGCTCCTGTCACATTCTGCGCTCTCAAGCCAGACAGAGCGCATCCGCGATGGTCATTTTTATGTCGACGGACAGAGATTTTTCGTCAAGGGTATTGGCTACGAAACCCACACGCGGCCGGGGCAGGTGCCCTGGGTCTACCGTTTCGACCGCGCTCTGGTCGAACTGGATCTGCAGCGCATCAAAACGGCCGGTTTCAACACCATCCGCACCTGGGGCGCACTCTCGGAAGAGGAACTGAAATTGGTGCAGCAATCGGGCCTGAAAATCCTCTTCGGCATCTGGCTCGATCCGGAAGGGCCTTTTGGAACCAGCGCCTATTCTCAAGCAGCACTCACAGAAGTGCGACGTATGCTGGCGTTCAGCAAAAAATACGATTGCATCCTCGGCTATCTGATCATGAATGAACCGCAGGTGGAAAATATATTCAAGGGGGATGCCGCAGCTCTCGCCTCCATATGGCGGAGCGTCACCAGCCTCATCGCCAAAGAACATCCCGGCGTCCCGGTCTCCTTCTCCAACACCATCATCGGCGATTTCATCCGGACCGATTTCTGGGAATTCGCCGCTTACAACGCCTACATGTACAATCCGGTCACCATCACCGCCTCGCATGGATATGCCGGCTACCTCGAGCTGCTCAAGCACGCCCGTGCCTCCGATATGCCCATGGTCATCACTGAATTCGGCCTCTCGGTCTCGCCGCCGCCGGTGGCGCCCGGCTTTGGCTATGGCGGCAACACCCTGGTGCAGCAGAGCGAAGGTGATCTCTTCATGTATCGCGGACTGATCGATGCCGGCTGCGACGGCGGCTGTGTCTTTCAGTACCACGACGGCTGGTGGAAAGGGGGGAAGGAATGGACCCATGAAGCCACGCCCGAAGAGTGGTTTGGGCTGTTCCATTTCGATGACGGCGCGCCCAAAGAAGGCACTGCCCGGCCGGTTTGGGGTGCCTTCAGCACCTATAATCAAGCGCTCATTCTGTCGCCGCGCAACGGACACATCTACACCACGCCGGTGCCTGTCGAACTCTATTGCGAAGCCGCGGTCAAACGGGTTAATATCTATGCCAATGATCAGTATTTCACAAGTCTGGCGGTTTCAGGCCGCGTCACGACGGGCGAATTGCCCCTCAGCGATGCCGGTTCCATGCAGGATTACCAGCTGCGTTTTGAATTCGTCAACGAGTTCGCCCAGGTTCTGAAAACGGAGACCATCACCCTGCTCTGCGCTCGTCCCGGAACCAACGTCCCCAGCCTGTCGCTGGCGGTCACGCCGCTGAGCCTGAAGGCGAACACTGCTGCAACCGTGATATTGGTGGCCAAGTCCGCATCAGGCTTCACCATCAAGGACAACCGCATCGACTATGTCTTTCACCCGCACATCGGCTTTGATCCCGGCGAGGCGCGCAACGCCCGGATGACGTTCACCAACAACCGCTGGCAGGGGACCTATAATTTCACCGTGCCGGCCATTTGCCGTGCCGCCACGTTCGGGGCGGGATTCACCGTGCAAAAAGGTAATTTCAGCAAGCGCATCTACGCGCAGGAAATCCGCACCGTGGGCGACTGGGCCGCAGCGCTGGTGGATGACAGTCCCATATCCGCTGTTACCCTGACAGGAAGCCAAGGCGCAATGATCGAATCCATATCCCTGGGGCAGAATTATCCCAATCCTTTCAACGCGGAAACCACCCTCTCCTTCTGGCTGCCAGGACGCGCGAGCGTGGAGCTACGCATTTACGATCTGCGCGGTCGCGCCGTAGCAACACTCGTCGATGAAGAACAGACGGAGGGGTTTCATGCGGTGCGATGGCGTGCGGATAATTTTCCCAGCGGGGTTTATTTTTGCAGCCTGGTGACGCCAACCAGCCGGCTCGTGCGCAAGCTGGTGCTGGCCAGGTGAGGGCATGAGAAAGGAGTCGTGATAATCTAATAATACGGTCATGTTGGAAGCATCTTTTAGTTATTCCGTTGAAAGTCAAGTATAAAGTGGGGGCTATGGAGATGCCCCCTAAAAAGTTCTTTGAAAAATTCTTAAAATTTGCGAGATTCTGGTAGTGCCTAGGAGAGAGCTTGAGCCATGATCCCGCATTCGA
>CAUJEL010000128.1 GCA_963169875.1 Candidatus Zhuqueibacterota bacterium | reverse complement strand
GTCAGGCCAGTGCTTTGCCTGCGGCTTCCTTCAGGCGCCGGGTCACCCCGGTCACCCTTGCCGTCCGGCTAATGATTCCCCTTACCGGGCTCATAGGAGACTTCCACTCCCAAGTGTATGGAACATGCCGAGCGCACAAATGATAAAGGGCGATGATCTCATCGCCCTCTATTTTTATGATGGTGTAGTTAACTCGGGTTGGACAAACACCAAAGCCTCCCAAAGCATTCAAGGGGCCATCGCAGCTGATTTTTATTTCATGGTAGGCGGTTAAAATTTAACATTCTGGTTGATTAACGAGTCTGCTCAACCAACATAATACCCATCAGAGCAAAAGTCGCATTAATCGCCGTCCGACGCATGATGCGGTGTTTTCAGCCATAAAACGGCGATGGCCGCTAGAATCAACAGGACCGCGGAGCCGTAGTAGGCAAAGGCAAAGCTCTGCGTGATGTCATATATCCAGCCCGCCAGGAGCGAAAGCAGAAACCCGCCCAATCCCCACGCCGTGGAGACCAATCCATAGTTGACGCCGAAATGACGCAACCCAAAATAAGCTTTGGTCAGGGAGGGAAAAAGCGATAAATTGGCGCCGTAAAGAGCGCCGATCATCATGGCAAGCATAATGAGCACAGGCAGTTCGGCCAGCCACGTCCCCTGGTGCGCCTGTGAGAGCAGCAGGATGAAAATCGTCTGCAGAACAAAACAGACAAACAAGGTGCGCTTTCTGCCAAGGTGGTCGGAAATCCAACCCGCGCCGATGCGGCCCAAGCCATTGCCCAACGCCAGCATCGCCACCAGTAAAAAGCCCAGTGTCAGATTGGCCTGCACATACACGATTTTCGCCATTTTGGAAATGATCATCAAACCTGCGCCGGCGCCGCAGATGAAGAGAAACCACAGCAGGTAAAACTGCCAGGTGCGCAGCATCTCGACGGGAGTGAAATCGCTTTTGACACCTTTGGCGGCCCGCGCCGATACATGGTGAAAATTGCCGGGAGGCGTGCGCAGCAACTGCGCCAGTGCGATGACCACGGCCATGAATGCGACACCGAGGATTCGCATGGTGCTGGAGACGCCAAGACGGTGTATGAGTCCTTCAGCGAGGGGGGCGACATATACGCTGGCAAATCCGAAACCCGAGACCACGATGCCGGCGATGAGTCCGGTGCGCCGCGCCGGGAACCACTTGACCGCCGCGGGGAGGGTCGCCGCATAGCCGAATCCCATGCCGGCGCCGGCCACCACACCGTATCCGATCATATAACCGTACAATGAATTTGTCAGACTCGCTATCAGGAATCCCGCGCCCAGGAGCAGCCCTCCCAGAGTTGCGGCCAGCCTCGGACCAAAACGGTCCTGGAGCCAGCCGCCGGGCACGGTGCAAAGGGAGAGCACCAGAATGCAGATGGCGTAGGGCCATGAACGGCCCGCCTCAGACCAACCCCAGGCATCCGGGATGCGATGACTGATGACACTCCAGGCATAGACAACGCCCAGGGCGAGGTTGATGCCCATACCAGCCAGCGTGACTTGCCAGCCTTTGAATTCTGTCGCAGCGTGATTATGATGATCGGTGATGCCAGCCTCCCGATTTTTGAGCCATAGCATACAAAAAAAGGATGGATAATCCAAGACAAAAGACGCCGGATGGGCGGTAGCCCACAGACACTCTCCCAAGGCCCTGGTGTGAGCTTTGTTGCATTTTTTTCTTACAGTCAACCTCACACAGACACAAAGGTCACCATAGCGTCCTACCGGACCAGTGATATATCTCGCCGCAAGGCTGCAAAGATGCCTCCGTATGACACGATGGGCAAAATAGGCAATACTGTCAGCTCGAAAGGATCGTTGAGTCCGCACGGGACCATCCTTGCATGAATCTGAAGATTGACTATTTCTACCTCTTCATGGACAAGCCATCACCCTGGACAAGCCTGACACCCCTCTGTCATTGAACGCCACACTGTCAGAGTGACTCACCGCCCTCCGGCCGGCAGATGCTCCTGGAGATACCGCGTCAGCAATCCGTACAAATGCAGGGTCGTGCCCGCCCCCTCATTGATGTTGTGGCTGCGGTTGGGATAGGCCATCATGGTGAAGCGCTTGTCGTGCCTGATCAGTTCGTTGATCAGCAGCTCGGTAGTCTGGTAATGGCAGTTATCATCCCCGGTGCCGTGCACCAGCAGCAGATCACCCTGCAGTTGATGTGCAAAGGTGATAGGCGATCCCTGGGTATATCCCTCCGGATTATCCTGCGGCAATCCCATGTAGCGTTCCTGATAGATGGTGTCGTAATAGTGCCCGTCCGTAACCGGCGCGACGGCCATGCCAACGTGATAGAGCTGCGGATAACGGAACATCAGATTGAGCGTCATGCTGCCGCCGCCGCTCCAGCCCCACACGGCGATGCGCTCCTTGTCGATGAAGGGCCACTGGCTGACAACCTCGAGGGCTGCGGCCTGATCCTCGGAGGCGGTGATGCCGATTTTACCATGCACGCACTTGCGCCAGGCGCGGCCGCGCGGCGCCGGCGTGCCGCGGTTGTCGAAACAGAGAATGACATAGCCCTGCTGCGCCAGCATCTGGTGCCAGAGATTTTGATTGCCGCGCCAGCTGTCAACCACCATCTGTCCCCATGGTTCGCCATAGACGAATACCAGCACGGGATATTTTTTACCGGTCTGCTGATCGGGCGGCTTGATACAAAAACCATCCAGCGCCACACCGTTGCCGATATCGACGCGGAAAAACGCCACCGGCGCTTGCCGTACCGCCTTAACTTTTTCCTTAAATTTTTCATTGGCGACCAAAATTCGCAGCGACTGATGCCCGGGCAACGAGACCAGATCCGTCACCGGCGGCTGCGCAAATTGAGAAAATGTGCGGATGGCGAAACGGGCATCCGGACTCATCTGGTAGCGATGCGTGCCCGGTTCATGCATGGGACTGAGCCGCTGCGGCGCGCCTTTGCCGTTGAGCGCTGCACGATAGAGATATTTGTGCGTCGCATTGTCCGGAGAAGCCATAAAATAGAGCCATCCGCCCTTTTCATCCACACCGGCCATTTCGATGATATCGTAACTCCCGGGTGTGATGCAGCGAGCGTTGCCCTCCTGACGCGAGATCAGCCAGGCGTGGCGCCAGCCGTCGCGCTCGCTCAGCCACAGTAACTCACGGCCATCCTTAAGCCATTTCCAGTCATCGACGGTGTCCACCCAGGCGCTGTCCTGGTCGGTGAACAGGGTGCGCACCGCTCCGTTGCCGGCATTGCAGAGCATGATTTGCAATGTATTCTGTTGCCGGTTGAGGTGTTGTAACGCAAGTTCAGCGCTGTTGCCGGTCCACTCCATGCGCGCGACATAAGTGTTGCGCGGATCACCGGGCACCTTCATCCACGTGGTTGGTCCGCCATGGGCGGGGACAACGCCGATGCGATAGGCCGAATTGGTCGTCCCGACTTTAGGGTACTGCACTGGAATTATTTTAGAGTAGAGAGAATCGGTGTTATTGATGAGATAAAACTCGCCCACACCGCGGCTATCCATTTGCCAGTAAGCGATGGATTTCCCGTCCGGGCTCCAGCGGAATCCATCGCGTATCTGAAACTCCTCCTCATACACCCAATCAAACGTGCCGTTGATGGTGGTAGTCGAGCCATCGAATGTCAGACGGATGCGATGTCCGGTCAGCAGTTCCTCGACATAGAGGTCATTTTTGCACACAAAAGCAACCCGGCGGCCCTCCGGTGAGAACTTGCAGAACATCAGAGAAGACGCCTCCAGGCCCTGACCGAGCTGCTGCAGCTGTCCGGATGCCAGATCAAGCACCCAATAATCGCCGCGCGTATTGAGGCGCCAGACGCGTTTTGTGTTGGTGAAAATGAGCAGTTTGCTGCCATCTCCCGACCATTCATAGTCGTCAATAGACAGCGGCGCGCTGGCCCCCTCGGGTATAAATCGCGCAGCAGGCACAAGAATGGTGCGTTCGCCAGTCTCGGGGGCATATTTAGCCAGATCAAATCCGTCGCCACTGTCCGGCCGGTCCAGGGTAGTATACCCTTCGGAGGTGGCCAACCATTTGGCCGGACCAAAACGTTCACTTCTGAACTCATTATCCTTGAAGATGCGCTGCAGGGTGAGTGTTCCAGGATCATTCTCCTGGGCATGTAAAAAGGACGCCAACACCACTACAGCCAGTAACAAGCCAGTAACTCTGCGCATCGTTGCCACCTCCGGTTTCAGGAAAGCGTGTCTTGATAAAATTCCTGCAAGCGTTTTAGCTCGGCTTTCAGTTCAGGAATCACTGATTGATAGTCGGGATTGCCGTAGACGTTGTTCATCTCATGAGGATCTTTGCGCAAATCATAGAGCTCCCAGGCATCGATGTCATGATAAAAATGAATCAGTTTGTAGCGCCGCGTGCGCACGCCATAGTGACGTTTGACGGCATGCCAGCCGGGATATTCGTAATAATGATAATACATCGATTGGCGCCAGTCTTTGGGCGTATGCCCGGACAGGATGCCGCGCAGGCTCTGTCCTTGCATGCCGACAGGTGCATGCAAGCCGGCGTAATCCAGAAAGGTGGGCGCAAAATCGATGTTCAACATGATGTCATCGCGGTTGACGGTGGCTTGGATCTCGCGCGGATAGCGCATCAACACCGGAATGCGCAGCGATTCTTCGTACATGAAGCGCTTGTCGAACCAGCCATGCTCGCCGAGATAGAATCCATTATCTGATGTATAAACCACCAGGGTATCATCCGTCAATCCAGAATCATCCAGATAATCGAGAACCCGGCCGACGTTTTCATCCACCGCGGTAACGGTGGCAATATAATCCTCCATATAGCGCTGGTACTTCCACAGGGCCAACTCCCGGCCTTGCGGCTTGCGCGTCTGAAACTCCTCGATGACGGGTTGGTACCCGGCGTCCCAGGCTTGACGCTGTTCGGGGGTCATGCGTTCATAGTCATTACGCCAATAGTCCTGATCGCGGCGGCCTTGAGCGGACTGCGCGTTTTCCTGCAAGGGCGGCATTTTCAGATCGTACTGCAGCATCATGTGGCGGCCGATCTCCATCTCCTGCTGCCGTGCCGCATCGCTGCGCGTGGCATAGGCATCGAAAAAATTGTCCGGCACCGGGAATTGCCGGAAGTGCAGGAGCGGTAGATACCGTGTCGGAGGCATCCAGTTGCGATGCGGCGCCTTGTGATGCAGGAGCAGACAAAAAGGCTGATCGGGCTTGCGGGCCTTCAGCCAGTTGAGGGCGTAATCGGTGGTCAGATCCGTCACATAGCCCGTTCGCCGGCTCTGCATTCCCATCTCAATGAAATCAGGGTTATAATAGCTGCCCTGGTCCGGCAGGATATTCCAGTAATCGAATCCGGTCGGATCGCTCTTGAGATGCCACTTGCCAATCAGCGCAGTTTGGTATCCGGCAGCCTGCAGTAGTTTGGGAAAGGTCACCTGGCTGCCATCGAAGCGGACGCTGTTGTCGATTTGGCCATTCATGTGGCTGTATTTGCCGGTGAGCAGTGTCGCGCGGCTGGGCGCGCAGATGGAGTTGGTGCAGAAGCTTTGCTCAAAGCGCACGCCTTCCTGCGCAATGCGGTCGATCTGCCTGGTTTCATTGAGCTGACCATTGTAGCAGCTCAGCGCCTGATAGGCATGATCATCGCTCATGATGAAGAGGATATTGGGGCGGCGCAGCGTTTTCTGACAATGCAGCCCCGCTGTCACGGCCAAAGCCGAAGCCGTACTCACCTGCAGAAAAGTGCGGCGATTTATGGATTTTTGCGTCATCATATCATCCCTCATGAAAGCCCCTTCCATTCATAGACCACCGGATGTTCACTCAGCCACGATCTCATCGATGAATACCCACGAGAGCCCACCCTCGGATGGGTGCCAGGCCGGCAAAGCTTTGGTGCCTTGTACTTCGAAGCGAATGAATCGAGGCTCTTCAGGCAAATCGGTGAATACAAAATCGCGTACCACTTCTTCTTTGCGCTGATCGCCCGCTACCACCTGGGAACCGATCCTTTGATATTCATGGCCATCTTTTGAGATCAGACAGGTCACGGATCGCGGATGCAGAATCCAGCTCTTGGGATCATACAGTGTGGCCATACGCACCTGTTTCAGAGGCGTTGCTTTTTCAAGATCCAGTGTCACCTGAAAATCGACGCCCTCCCAGCCAAGCCAGTGTACCTTGTAGTCATTGGCCCCTTGAACGCCGTTGCTGAGGACCGCGAGATCACCCCGGGCATATTTCGGACTCGGCAATGGTTCGGCAGTCACGGCTTTGCGAAAGGCGTGATTCCCATCCACTTTGACATCGATAAAGCGCAGCGTCGTCTGGTAGTAATCATCAACCGTCACGCCGCTCTCATTGACCAGCCGCAGTCCGGCCGCTGTGGCGACGCGGTGAAAATCCTCGAGCATCTGCCGCATCCCGGGCCGCAAGGTGTAACCGTCCGGGCTTTCGACATACCAGCCGCGCGGGCCGAAGAGATCGTTCTTGCCGATCTCCATGATGGCATACTGTAGCGGCAACCGGGTTGTGCGCACGCGCTGCAGCAGATCGGGATCCACAGCGACACTCGCTTCCGCCGTATCGAAATAGCCATTGTAAAGAGCGGTGTTATCCGCGGAGAGGACGGTTTCAGCATGCCACACCGGTGAGCCGTAGATATCGAGGCGATCGCCACAGCGGATCAGTTCCGCTTCGAGACGATCGATATAGGAATGAATGTGCGGCGCCGCTGCACCATAATATCCCGTGAGAAAATCCTCCCTCAAAGAATCCGCATTAAGATCAGGATCCCACAGCCATTTGGCGATGAGCCAGTTCTTGAGCTCCGCCATTTCGCCGCCCGACTGGCCGTTGGATTGCTGAAAATGCTCAAAAGCATTGTTGCGCACAAAGAATTGCAAATTGGGCTGCAACACATGCAGGTTCGGGAACGGGCTGACGAAATTGGTGAACTGCACCACATAATCCCATACAAAGAGATTTTTTGTCAGCCGCGACCAGTCCCGGATGTCCTTGACAAATGAGGCGCTTTCGGGATCGTTCTCAATGGACTTGCTGCGGTTGAGCTCGATGGTGCAGAGCACGATATGCACATTATCCCCTGGCTTGGTGATCCTCGGGGCCGGCCGTGAGAACTGATAGGCCAGTGTGGAAATGATCTTGTCCGGGAATTCTTTGGCCACCGCATTGACGAAGCGCAGCAGCGGCCCCGCCGGAGAGCCCTCTTCGTCAATCACATGCTGGCATTTGGGACACTGGCAGTAGGAAAAATTATCATTCTGGCTCACCGACCAGTAGCGCATCTGCGGCTGCTCCGCCATGACTTTGCGCAGATGTTCGATGGTCAGCCGCAAGACTTCGGGATGGCTCATGCACAACTGGTCGTGGATACGCTTGCCATTCATCCAGCAGAAATAATCCGGATGAGACTCAAAATATTCTGCCCGCGGGATGATGCGCTCAAAAGTATGGACATAATAGCCGCGCGCATAGATGTCGTTGACATCATCCAGCCGCATCCATTCTTTGTAATCCGGATCATGTACAAAGCGCGTGTTTATGGAACGGAAGCGGTTGGCAGGTTTTTGTATCTCTTCGGCAACACTGATTCTTAAACTCTCATGGTGAGGGATCCGTTCGACCTTTGGCGAATACTTGCGACAACCCAGGTACTTTTCCAGAAAATGAATCGCGCCATAAACCGCGCCCTGGCCTGTTCCACCGAGAAGGATGATCTTTTCATCATGAGAGCCCAGATAAAATGCATCCTCCCCCAGATTTTTTGCGGTTGCTTGCAGTTTTTTGGGTGTGCGCCTGCACAACCCGATGAGAATCTCCCGGGCTTGATCGGCCGATTTATCGGTGACGATGGGCAACTCAGCGCCGGTGGATTGGCTGATATATTTTTGCAAAAGCTCGGCCGCGCGGTTATCCGCTGCCGTCGCCTTTTGCGGCACCACCATGCGATAGTGCGTCTGGCCGTTTTCCACCAGATTGAGCTTCGCCGCAGAATTCTCGCTGAAGCGGATTTCATCTGCAAAAATCCACGCCTTGCCGCCGGCGCCGGGATGACCGGGCGGACAGACGCTGCGATTCCTGGCCGTGATGTGCAAATAACGCAGAGGTTGATCAATCCCGACACGCACCGAAAAAGTTTGTTTACGGCTCAGATCAGGCAGCGTCTGCGTTGGCAACGCCACGTAGTTTTTCCCATCCTGCGAATAGCGTACTGTAATCGAAGTCGGTAAAAATATCCAGCTGCCTGGATCGTTGAGGAAACCGACTTGCAGCGCATGGAGATCGCATACCTGGCCGAGGTCGATGGTCGCGTCCAGGTCCGTGCCTTCGAACCCTTGCCAGTGGCCGTCATTGAAATCAGCCGAGCCGCGCACACCATCGAGCAGGGCGAGCGCGCCGCCGGCGCTGTATTGCAGCGCAAAAGGAGCAGCAAGGCTCAGGCCATATCTTGCCTGGTTAAAGTCGGCCTTTTGTGCCAAACCCGGGCGGCCATCCGCAGCAATGGCAATGGCTGCCAGGCGGGCTGTTTTTTTAAGAGCGAGCGGACCGGTGTAACGGGGTGAAGCGGCCGAGGGCGCGCTGCCGTCCAGGGTATAATGGATCATCGCCTCGTGGTGATTGGCGCACAGCACGACCTGGATGGAATCGGTGAAGGTGCCGCCGCCCGGCTGAATCTCGACATCCGGGGGTTGTTGATACAGACCCCATTCAGCCAAAGTGGGTTCGCTGCGGGATTGGGTGATCAGCAGCCGCACGCGGGCAGCCGTGACCGCTGCAAATCGCAGCAGGCGTTTATAACCGACGGTGGTGCCCTGCGCCACTGTACACCAGGCATCCTTTTCCTCGACTTGCAGGGTGAAGGATTCGATGCGCTGACCGGCGAGAATATTCTCCTGCAAGGCCAGCACGTCAAAGGTCTGCGGCGATCCCAGATCGGCATCAAGCACGGCTTCGCCGCCGGGCGCCGGCTGCCAGAAGGTTTTCAGGGAACGATCGGTCAGTGCATTGACCACAGCTTTATTGGGGGATGTGATTCTGGCATCTTTGAGAAGATTTTTATTGAATGTATTGTCCAGGATTCGATTCATCTCCTGCAGCGCAGCGGCGTCATTCTCATGGATCAGGCCGCGCTGGTCCGGCGGGATATTGAGCAGCAGCACCGCGTTGCGGCCGACCGAGCCATAATAGATATCGATGAGTTTCTCCGGCGTCTTGACGCGCTCGTCCTGACTGGCGTGATAGAACCAGCCCGGCCGAATGGAGACATCGGCCTCGGCGGGATACCAGATCAGCTTTTGGGCACCGCGAATTATTTCGCGGCTGCCAAGATCCTTGTCGGTGCGGTCCTGCGGGATGAATCCTGCATCGCTGGCTTGTTGTTGCGAGCCGGCGGCGATGGCTTCGGTATCCTGAGCCGCTGCCGGCAGCACACTCCATTCGGAGTCGCGAGCATAGCCTTCTTCGGTGCCGACCCAGCGCACATCCGGTCCCATGATGGCGATGACGGCATGGGGTTGCAGCTCGCGGATGAGCCGGTACCAGGCCGGAAAATCATACACCTGTTTTTTGCCGTTGGGACCTTCGCCGCAGGCGCCGTCGAACCAGACCTCGCTGACCTCGCCGTACTGGGTGAGGAGTTCGCGCAACTGGTTCATGAAATGGGCGTTATAGCGCGGCGAGTCGCCATAACTGGGCTCGTGGCGGTCCCAGGGAGAAAGATAGAAGCCGAATTGAAGGCCGTATTCGCGGCAGGCATCCGCCACTTCCCGGACCACATCGCCCCTGCCGTTGCGCCAGGGCGCATTTTTGACAGAGTGCTCCGTATAGGCGCTGGGCCAGAGACAAAAGCCGTCGTGATGTTTGGCGGTGACGATGATCATCTTGAGGCCGGCCTCCTTGCAGACGCGGGCCCACTGGCGCGCATCGAACGCGGAGGGATTGAACAGCGCCGGCGATTCAGTGCCGTCGCCCCATTCACGATCAGTAAAAGTGTTCATGCCAAAGTGGACGAAGGCGATGGTCTCGAGCTGCTGCCAGGCGTACTGCCGCGGAGAGGGGGTGACATGGACCGCTGTGCGGATGAACTCCTCTTCCTGCGCCGTTGCATTTTTCAGCATACACAGAAAAGCAGTGATGATTACATGATAGAATTTGCTATGTTTCATAATTTATCCATTTTTCCAAATGTACCTAGTTCCACCTTCAGGTGGCCTCGCACAGATATCAAATTTCCAAATAATTCCGCCGGGCAAACGTTCGTAGTTCCACCTTCAGGTGGCTGCATCATCCCATCCCTTGCCATAATCCAGTAAAGGGTACATCTTCCAAATCCGTTCCACCTCTTCTCTTCCCATGCTTGATAAAATAGTCTGATAACTCGAAAACGGCCATTCTCCCCATTTCTTAACATAACCATGATGCACCGGATTATTATGAATATAATTAATCGTGGCATAATAATGAGCCTCACTGCGAATTACGCGATCGCTGTGATTATGAAAGACCTTTCTTTTGCGCGTCCCTTCCTCCTGATTCCACTTGAAGGAGGTTCGTCCGTGGAACTTTCCCAGCTCCAGACAGAATCTTTTGAATTCGACGCAGCCAATGAGAGCATGATAGTGATTGGGCAACACGCACCAGGCATGCACGGGCCCGAACGGTTCAATGAGCGCCAAAAGATCGCGAGAAAATGCATCCAACCGCTCAACAGATTGCCCAATGATGGACTGGTGTTCATAACAGGCTGCTGTGATATGATATAAGGACGACCAGTTCTGCATATGGGGAGGTGTATGCGAAGGGAATCCACGCTTCTCGCGGTGCTGTAAAACTTCTTCACGCTGTTGCGGCGACATCCTGCGCCAATCATACATGGTGCCGCTCCTTTCTACCTGGAACTACGAACGCTGGTTGATCCAAATTATGCTGTAAAAATCAGTATATCAGCCCACCTGAAGGTGGGCACTACGAACATGTGCTACCCCAAACCTGCTGAAAACCTCAGTTTTTGTAATAGCCCACCTGAAGGCGGGCACTACGAACATCTGCTACCCCAAACCTGCTTAAAACCTCAGTTTTTGTAATAGCCCACCTGAAGGTGGGCACTACGAACGCTTCCTCATCAAAATTCTCAGAAAGATAAACTATATTTGTCATTTTTCACAGTCGCAAATTCAACAACATCACCCTCTTTTTTGAACAACACCGGCCGGCCTTTTACATCCTTTACCGAAATCACATCGCCGCTACATCTTACCTTGCAGTTGTTTCCATGATTGGAAAATATCTCCGCGCGATCAATCCTGCCTTTGCGCCATTTCAAATTCACCACAAATCCGCCGCGTCCACACAAGCCCTTGACCTCGCCATCTGCCCAGGCCCCCGGCAAGGCTGGCAGCAGTCGCAACATGCCCCCATGACTCTGCAGCAGCATTTCGGCGATGCCGGCTGCAGCGCCGAAATTGCCATCGATCTGGAACGGCGGGTGGGCGCAGAACAGATTGGGATAGGAGCCGCTGCCGCCGTTATCCCCCCTGGCCCAATCAGCGCCGTTGGGCCGCAGCAGCTCACGCAGCAATTTTTCCGCACGATCGCCCTCCCGGAGCCGCGCCCAGAAATTGATCTTCCATGCCAGCGACCAGCCCGTCCCCGCGTCACCGCGCAGCTCCAGCGTCTTGCGCGCCGCCTGCGCCAGCTCCGGCGTCGCTTCCAGGGAAATTTCCTCGCCCGGATGCAAACCCCACAAATGCGAGACATGACGATGGTGCGGTTCGGGCTCTTCGTACTCCTGCAGCCATTCCAGCAACTGCCCCTTGCTGCCGATTTGGTTCGGTGCCAGTTCGCGGCGAATCGAATCCAGTTCAGCTCGAAATTCACGATCCACTTCAAGTATTTCCGCGGCCTGGATGCAGGTGCCCAACAAGGCCCTTAGCGCCTGCTGGTCGATGGCCGGTCCCATGCAAATCTGGCCGATGAAGCCATCGCTGAGGCGATAGCTGTTCTCCGGCGAATTGGAGGGCGCCGTGACCAGCCAGCCGTGCACCGGTTCGCGGATGAGCATATCGCTGTAAAAAAGCGCCGATTCTTTCATCACCGGATAGGCTTTGGCCAGATAAGCCCGGTCACCTGTGTAAGCGTAATGCTCCCAGAGATGCAGGCAGAGCCAGGCGGCGCCGCTGACCGTAGCGCCCCAGGATGCGCCTTCACCCGGTGAAGTGAAGAGCCACGGATTGCTGATCACATGCGCCGTCCATCCCCGGGCATCATAGTACGCCCTGGCCGTGCGTTGACCGGGCTCCCGCAAAGCCGAGATGAAATTTATCAAGGGTTCGTGCAGCTCGCTGAGATTACACACTTCGGCCGGCCAGTAATTCATCTGCACATTGATGTTGATATGATAGTCGCCGTTCCAGGGGGTCTGGATTTCTTCAGCCCAGAGCCCCTGGAGATTGGCGGGCAGTCCCCCTGGCCGCGACGAGGAGATCAGCAGATAACGGCCAAAGTGAAAATAAAGCGCCATCAGAGCCGGATCCTTTGCCCCATTATGCAGAGCTATCAGACGCTGGTCTGTTGGCAGCTCAACCCTGCCAAGTTTTCCCAATTGCAGTTGCACGCGATGAAAGTAATGCTGATAATCAGAGATGTGGCGTTTTCTTAAATCCGCATATTTTTGCACTGTGGCGCGATCCAGATCGTTTTTGGACGCTGCGTTGGGATCCAGCGTATGACGTCCCGCAAAACCGTTGAAATCCGTGGCAGCCGACAGCAGCAGCACCACCTCGGAGGCATCGCGCACAGACAGGGAATTCTCGCGGGCGGAAACCTGGCCGTCATGCGCAACGACGCGTACCTGTGCAGCATAGCGCATGCCGCCCCCGCCGCTGCCATCGGGCAGCTGACCGGTCATGAGAAGGGCGTCACGGCCGGCAGAGACCGTCTCATATCGTTCTGGTCTGTCCAATTGGATGGAAAAATTCAGCGCCTGTTTTTGGCTCGAGCAAAGCCGTATGGCCAGGACCTGGTCCGCGGCGCTGACAAAGTACTCGCGTGTATAACGCACTTTTCCTGTCTTGTATTCAACACGCGCCACAGCCTGATGCAGATCCAGTTCGCGGCGATAGGATCTCACGGAATCCACGCTTTCGGGAAATAGCAGTTGCAGCGCGCCCAGCGTCTGATAGCATCCATAAGGCACGTCAGCGCCGCTGCCAAAACCGGATCCCTGGCCGGCGCAGATGAAATGCTGCATCACCAGCTCCTGGGCGGCGCGATTGTCACCGCGGAGAAGCAATTCGCGGATTTTCGGCAGATAGGAGGCGGCATCGTCGCGTTCCGCGTTTTGCGGGGCACCGGACCACAACGAAATCTCATTCAGGACGATTTTTTCTGATTCGACGCCGCCGAAAACCATGGCACCGATGCGGCCGTTGCCCAATGGCAGCGACTCGGTAAAATGCCGGGCCGGTTGCTGATACCACATGCAGAGGTCGTGCGCAGGACGCGCTGGCCGTGCTGCCGCATTGGAGCTCCAAATCAGGCTCGACAACACAACGAGCATGAAAAATATAGTTGTCTTGTTCATCTTACGAGCAAAATAGCCAATCACAAGAAAAATTACAAGGCAAAAGTTCATACCCCGATTGTGCTGACTTGCCCATTGCAGTTTTATTACCGCGACTCAAGCGTGAATTTAATCAGGATTTCAGCGATTATTGGCACTGCTACAGGGTACAAAACAACCCGGATTGCACATCCCGGAAATTATCCTTGCAGCAATAAAATATTTATGATATATTATAGATATATTAGCAATACGCCAAGAGGAGTTCACATGAACCGATCAGTTGCGAAAAAATACAAGCGGGCCACTGGCACGGACGCGGATTCTCTCACCACACGCGCCTATGAACAGCTGGAAAAGCTGATCATCACCGGCGCCCTCGAACCCGGCCGCATCTACACCGAAACGGAACTGGGTCATCTGCTGGGCATCGGCCGCACCCCCTTGCGCGAAGCCCTCCTGCGCCTTTCCGCCCAGCGCCTGGTGCAGAGCATTCCGCGGCGCGGCGTGCTCATCAGCGAAATCAATGTCGCGGATCATTTTGCCCTGCTGGAAACCCGCCACGTCATGGACCGCCTCCTCGCGGCCAAAGCAGCCCGGCGCGCCACCCCGGATCAGCGCGCGGCCTTCCGCAGCCTGGCCGACGAAATGACCCGCGCCGCAGCAGAAAACGACCTGGACCTCTATCTGCGCATCGACCGCGATTTTGACGAACTCCTTGAGAAAGCGGCGCGCAATCCCTTTGCCGCCCTCCTCTCAACCGTACTCCACAGCCACAACCGCCGCTTCTGGTTTCATTATCATCAGGAAAACCACATCCGGAATCTGGCCGAGTTGCACATCGCGGTCATGCGGAAAGTGGCGGACGGCGACGAATCCGCTGCCGCGGACGCGGCAGAGCGCATCATCGATCAAATGGAAGAATTCACCAGAAAAGTGCTCGATATTCCCTGAGGCCCATCCCTTGACGCACGACCGAGAAATATGCGGAACGATCTTCAACATCATGCGTTTCGCGCTGCACGACGGACCCGGCATCCGCACCACGGTATTTTTCAAAGGATGTCCATTGCACTGCCAATGGTGCCACAATCCGGAATCCATTGCGGCACAGCCGGAATGGCTTTTTCATGAAGAGCGATGTCTTTCCTGTGGACTCTGCGCCCGCGCCTGTCCCGAATCCGCCATCACCATGGCGCCGGGCGGACCCGTGACCCATCCCGAGAAATGCACGCGCTGCGGCGCCTGTGCCCGCATCTGCCCCACCGAGGCGCGCGCGTGGATGGGCGATCAATGGAGCGTCGAGCAGGTGATAAAGGAAGTTCACAAGGATCGCTCTTTTTACGAGCAATCCGGCGGCGGCGTCACCTTTTCCGGCGGAGAACCGCTGCAGCAGCCCCTCTTTCTCGAAGCACTACTGCGGGCGTGCCGCCAGCGCGGATTGCCCACGGCCATTGACACCTGTGGTTTTGCACCTCAGCAGGTTATCGACACCATGCTGCCATGGACCGATCTCTGGCTCTTTGATTTGAAGGCCCTGAACCCGGAAACACACAAAAGATTCACCGGGCGTGATAACCAGCAGATCCTGGCTAATCTCGCCCATCTCCTGAAACAGAACAGCCGCGTCCGGATCCGCGTGCCGTTGATCCCCGGCGTCAATGATTCAGCGGAAGAGATCGGCCGCATCGGCGCCTTCATTCGGGCGTCGGGGACGCCCGAAGCTGTGCATATCCTGCCCTATCATCGCATTGGGGTGGAAAAATACCAGCGTCTCAACAAAAAATATACACTGTCAGACAGACTGCCGCCGGATGAGGCGCAGGTCTCTGTCGCAGTCAACAGACTTTTAGAATTTGTCAATCCTGTGATAATCGGAGGTTAGCACCATGATGACTGAACGCGTGCGCAAGCTGCGCGAACAGAGTCTGCAGGCCGTTCCGCATCTCTCCGCCGAGAGAGCGGAAATAGTGACCCGAGCCTGTAAAAATATCGGACTTGAATCCGCGCCCATGCAGCGCGCCTTGATTTTTCAAGCCATCATGCAGGAAAAAGAGATCTGCATCCTTCCCGGCGAACTCATCGTCGGTGAGAGGGGACCGGCGCCCAAAGCCACCTACACCTATCCGGAAATCTGCTGCCATTCGTTGCAGGATCTCGAAATTCTCGATTCGCGCGATAAAGTCTTCTTCAAGGTCGATGAGGCGATGCGGCAACGCTATCAGGAAGTCATGATTCCCTTCTGGCACGGCAAAACCATGCGCGAGAAGCTCCTTGCGGAGATGAGCGCAGAGTGGCATCAGGCCTACAAGGCCGGTATCTTCACCGAATTCATGGAACAGCGCGCGCCCGGTCACACGGTGCTCGACGATAAAATCTATCATAAGGGCATGAACGATTTCATCACCGACATCGATGCCCGGCTGGCGGCGCTCGATTTTCACGCTGATGCACGAGCCTGCGACAAGCAGCAGGAACTGCGGGCCATGCGCCTCTGTGCCGAATCCATCATCACCCTGGCACAGCGCTATGCCAAACGCGCGCGGGAACTGGCGAGCCAGGAGAGTGATCCGTCCCGGCGCGAAGAGCTCTACCATATGGCAGCGATTTGCGAGCGCGTGCCGGCGGAAAAGCCGCGCACCTTATGGGAGGCGCTGCAATATTACTGGTTCGTCCATCTCGGCGTCATCACCGAACTTAATCCCTGGGATGCCTTCAATCCCGGACGTCTCGATCAGCATCTCTATCCCTTCTACAAACAGGAAATTGACTCTGGCGCGTTGACGCGTGAAAAAGCGCGCGAGTTACTGCAATGTTTCTGGGTCAAATTCAACAATCAGCCGGCGCCGCCCAAGGTGGGCGTCACCGCGGCGGAGAGCTCGACCTATACCGATTTCGCCAACATCAATGTCGGCGGCATGCGCGCCGATGGCAGCGACGGTGTCAATGAACTCTCCTACCTCCTGCTGGAGGTCATCGATGAGATGCGTCTGGTGCAGCCCAGCTCCAACATCCAGCTCAGCCGCAAAAACCCGGAGCATTTCCTCAAGGAAGCGTTGAAAGTCGTACGCAAAGGTTGGGGTCAGCCCTCCATTTTCAACGCCGACACCGTCACCGAGGAGATGCTGCGTCAGGGAAAATCCCTGGAGGATGCACGCTGCGGCGGCACCTCCGGCTGCGTCGAGACCGGCGCCTTTGGCAAGGAAAGCTATATCCTCACCGGGTATTTCAATATTCCCAAAATTCTCGAGATCACCCTGCACAACGGTCTTGATCCCCGAACTGGCACCCAGCTTGGTCCGCAAACGGGCGATCCGACGGTGTGGCAAGATTTTTCCGATTTGTCGAGCGCCTTTTCAAAGCAGATGCGTCATTTCATCGACATCAAAATGCGCGGCAACCAGATCATCGAGCGCCTGTTTGCCCGCCATCTGCCGGTGCCGTTCCTTTCCCTTCTCATCGACGACTGCATCGCCAAAGGCCAGGATTATAACGACGGCGGGGCCCGCTACAATACCAATTATATTCAGGGTGTGGGCATCGGCACCGTAACCGATGCGCTCTCCGCGATCAGGACCCATGTTTTAACATCGCACACACTGACCATGGCGGAAATGATCGAACTGATTGACACCGATTTTGCCGGACATGAACCGGCGCGGCAGCTGCTGCTCAACAAAACGCCCAAGTATGGCAACGACGACGACGACGCCGATGATCTCATGCGCGCGGTTTTTGAGATGTTCTATGACCTGGTCAACGGCCGTCCCAACACCAAAGGCGGCGTCTATCGCATCGATATGCTGCCGACCACCTGCCACGTCTACTTTGGATCGGTGACCGGCGCCACGCCCGACGGCCGCAGAGCCTGGATGCCCCTGAGCGAAGGCATCTCGCCGGTGCAGGGGGCGGACCGCAAGGGCCCGACCGCGGTGCTCAAATCCGCCGCCAAGATGGACCATGTACGCACCGGCGGCACGCTGCTGAATCAGAAATTTACGCCCGCCATACTGGAAGGTGAAAAAGGATTGACACATCTGGCGCAGCTGGTGCGCTCCTATTTTCTCCTCGGCGGACATCATATCCAGTTCAATGTGGTCGACGCAGAGACTTTGCGCGAAGCGCAACGGCATCCGGAAGAACATCGTGATCTGATCGTGCGCGTGGCGGGTTACAGCGATTATTTTCTCGATCTCAGCAAGGCGTTGCAGGATGAAATCATTTCGCGGACGCAACAGCAGGGGTTTTAAAAGAATCATTTTTGCGGGAATAATGGCCGCTGCCTGAACCTGTCAAAGGCGGCACACACACGTTTGCTGTTACATGGTAAACCAACAAGAGCGCCAGGAAAATTCGAGGTCAGGATACCGCTGCTGCATGGCATTTCAAGATTCCCTGCCGTGGCTGACGACATGCGCACGCCAACAAAAAAAAGGCATGAATCATAATTGAATCATGCCTGTTTTGTTTGCGATTTAATTTGATTATTTTCCCGGCCGGCCGATACCGTAATAGGTGAATCCGAGATCGCGAATCTTTCCCGGATTATAGATATTGCGGCCGTCGAAGATGACCGGCGTCTTCAAGGCGGCGCGGATGCGGTTGAAATCGGGTTCGCGGTAATCGAGCCATTCGGTCACCACAACCAGGGCATCGGCGCCATGCAGCGCTTCATAGTTATTCTCGTGCAATTTGACCAGCGCATCCAGTTTCAGCCGTTTTGCTTCATGCAAAGCGGCTGGATCGTGCGCCTGAAGTTTGGCGCCTTTGCCATGCAGCGCCTTGATCAGGCTGATGCTGGGCGCTTCGCGCATATCGTCGGTGCGCGGCTTGAAGGAGAGTCCCCACAGCGCCAGAGTCACACCTTTGAGATTGCCGCCAAAGTGTTTCTCAATTTTCGGCATCAGCACCAGTTTTTGTTCTTCATTGACTGTTTCAACGGCCTCGAGCACCTTCATGCCATAGCCGTGCTTGCGCGCCGTGTGGATTATGGCCTTGACATCCTTGGGGAAACAGGAGCCGCCGTATCCCATGCCCGGGAATATAAACGAATGGCCGATGCGTTTGTCAGAGCCGATGCCGCGACGGACGTTTTCCACATCTGCACCGACAATATCACAAAGATTGGCGATTTCGTTGATGAAAGAGATTTTTGTGGCCAGCAAAGAGTTGGCGGCGTATTTGGTCACCTCAGCGCTGCGTTCGTCCATCACCAGAATGGGATTGCCGGTGCGCACAAAGGGGCCATAGAGTTCCTTCATGGTTTCACCGACCTTGGGATTACTGGTGCCGATGACTACGCGATCCGGATACATGAAATCATCGATCGCAGCGCCCTCCTTGAGGAACTCGGGATTGGAGACCACATCAAAGGGCAATTCGGTCTCGGCGGCGATGGCATCGCGTACGCGATCAGCCGTACCCACAGGCACGGTGCTTTTGTTGACGACAATCTTGTAAGCGTTCATATTCTGGCCGATCGCTTTGGCAACCGAGAGGACGTGGGTGAGATCTGCAGAGCCGTCCTCATCCGGAGGCGTGCCCACCGCGATAAAAAGGATATCGGACTCTTGCACTGCTTCTTTCATCACCGTGGTAAAACGCAAGCGATCCAGTTTGTAATTACGTTCGACCAATCCTTCGAGCCCCGGTTCATAAATGGGAATGATGCCTTTTTTAAGATCATCGATCTTTTTCTCATCCACATCCATGCAAATCACCTGGTTGCCGCTTTCGGCAAAGCAGGCGCCCGCCACCAATCCAACATAGCCAGATCCAATTACTGTCAGCTTCATAGGTTTCCCATTTTTTAATCACAAGATGATCTTTTTGCGGGTTAATTGGGCGTAATAAGCTCTAATATAAATAATCTCCTTCAAGATGCCAACAGCTATTTTTGCCCATCGCGGCGCGGTAAAGCAGCAAAACTCCGGCATATTGCTGCACGGATGACGGCGACGCTGCAATCCATATTGTCCTTTGCCGCAAAAAAGAGTACTTTCAGAGGTGAGGACTTGCGGATGAAAATAACTTGTACGACTGCGCACCTTCGCCGCTCAAGCGATACTGATCATCCGCCGACACCTTTTCCCCATCGATAATTTGTAACATTGAATAGCAGGTGAGATCGGCGTATCTTCGTGCGCGGCATGCTTTCTTTTTTTAGTAAAAATTAAAACCTTACAAAGGCCCCAGCGGACCTAAAAAACTCGATTTAGAATCGTTGAACTGTGAGGAGAGATCCAAACGAGATCTGAATTAAGAGTTGTCGCTGTGGGCTTTTTTTATTTCTGTTCGGCCTCACCCTTGATCAGGCTGGTGTTGCTGTGAAAATCCCACATGGTCTTGCGCCTCAAATCCGCCAAAGCCAGTTTATAATCCACATAGGAATCCAGATACGACGTCTTCGCCTGGGTGAGCCGGTTACGATCCAGCGCCAGTTCCTGACTGGTGATGTCCCCGTTGTTGAACCGTTCCAGCGAAATATCAAAAGCCCGCTGTGCCACTTCCTGATTACGCTGCAGCACCTCCATGCGATTTTCCGCTTCGCGCAAGCGCAACACCACCTCGCGCACTTGCCTCTGTATGGTGACTTTCTGTTCCCTGAGCGTCAATTCGCTGGTGTGCATGACAGCCTGGGCTGACTGTACCTCCGCGGCGTTGACCCCCCAGTCCCACAACGGCACCGACAGGGTAAAAATAACACCGCGATTGTGCGGCCGGCGCTGGATGTCATCGAGACTGGAATTCCACAAATCCGGCCACGTCGATCCATAGGGCTTGTCGGGATCACTGACGCCGGTGACATCATAAAAGGCATCGATGTCACCGCGGATTTCACTGTTGGCGTCGGCTTGTTTCACGGCCATGCGCGCCAGCTCCAGATCGATCTCACTCTCCCTGATCTCGCTGCGATTGCGCAGGGCCAGTTCAATGGCGCGGGCCAAATCAACGCTGATTTTTTCGACGCTAAAGTCCGTCGCAACATTGATCATCTCATCCAGCGAAATGCCAATGAGTTGCTTGAAACTGTCTTCGCTGCGCTGCAAGGAACCTTGCGCGGACAGGAGATCGTCCTTGCTTTGCGCCAAATCGACTTCCATCTGCAGGGCTTCCACTTCGGGAATGAGTCCTGCGGCAAATTTTTTGCTCGCCAGGTCGAAAAGTTCCTGCTGCTGCCGCACATTTTCCGCAGCGATCTCATGCCGCCGCGTCGATTGATAAAAAGCGAAAAAAGACTGCGTGACCGCGTAGACGATATCCAGTTCGCTGCGCTGGTAGCGGTACGACGTTCGTTCATAGTTAAGATTGGCAGTTTTGAAACCCAGTTTGAGACGGTTCAGCGTGAATAACGGCTGACGAAAACGCAGACTCACGGAATTGTACATTTCGCTGCGTTTGACGTCCTGCTCAAGATCCTGGCGATAGGTGGATACATCGCGATGGTAAGACTGCGTCCTCAAAGTGATCTGGCCATCGGTCGGCAGCGGCTGGTTGATATCCAGAGTCCCCTGATAACGGGTATACCCGGTTGTATTGAAGACGGGCAAGCCTTCGGCGACCTGGATTTCACTGACCGTCTCATTCCAGTTAGGCGCTTCAATGGCGAGGTCGGCATTGGTCTTGAAACGGCCCTTGGCTGCCTTGAGATTGTTCTCAGCCTGAATCAGACTGAGAC
>CAUJEL010000127.1 GCA_963169875.1 Candidatus Zhuqueibacterota bacterium | reverse complement strand
TGCCAGGCCAGACCCTCGATTTATGTAAAAACAGCGATGTGGTGTTGTTGGGCGCCATCGGCCATCCCAAATGGGATACCATGCCGTCCGATAAGCGGCCGGAGCGGGGCTTGCTGGGTCTTCGTGACGGTCTCGGGCTTTACGCCAACCTGCGGCCGGCGCGCATCTATCCCAGTCTGGCGAACGCCTCCAGCCTCAAGCCGGAACTGGTTCAGGATATCGATCTCCTCATCGTGCGCGAACTCACCGGCGGACTCTATTTTGGGGTGCCCCGGGCGATCGAAAAAGAACGCGCCTTCAACACCATGCTCTATCATCGTCACGAGGTGGAACGCATCGCCCGCGTGGCCTTTGACGCCGCGCGCCGCCGCCGCAAAAAAGTGACGTCTGTGGACAAGGCCAATGTGCTGGAAGTATCCCAGTTTTGGCGCAAGGTGGTCATTGATGTGGCGGGTGAATATCCGGATATCGCGCTGGATCATATGTATGTCGACAATTGCGCCATGCAACTGGTGCGCAGTCCCAAACAGTTTGACGTCATTCTCACGGAAAATATGTTTGGCGATATTCTCAGCGATGAAGCCTCCATGCTGACCGGATCGCTCGGCATGCTGCCATCGGCCAGCCTTGGCACGGGCACCGCGCTCTATGAACCGGTGCACGGATCGGCGCCGGATATCGCCGGACAGGGCGTGGCCAATCCCATCGCAACGATCAGCTCCCTGTCCATGATGCTGCGGCACAGTATGAATTTGCCGGATGAAGCGGAAAAACTGGATGCCGCCATCAGTCAGGTGTTGGCCGCTGGCGTGCGCACCCGCGACATCGCCGCGCCGGGCGAAGCTGTTGTCGGCACGGCGGAGATGGGCAAAGCCATTCGCGCAGCCTATCAGAGGCTGTAGGAGAGGCTGTAGGAGCCCTCTCCAGAGGGCGAAACAGCCCGATTTTTCTCCGTGCCTCTGTGTCCCTGTGGTTAATCTTTTTTACCACCGAGGCACGGAGACACAGAGTGGTATTGCAGTCGTCCACGCTTCTGGGGATGGATTCGTAGAGCCCTCTCCAGAGGGCAACCTGGGAGCGCCGAGCGCCGGCTCGGCTGGTGCCGGAGTCAAGTAAGATGTGGTATAGGCGCCCATTCCAAAACTCGAGTTTGGGAATGCGGGGCCAATTTTTGAATACAGGATTTCCATGGAGTGCTTATGCAAAATCGTCTCATCGTCTATGATACCACCCTCCGCGATGGCGGCCAGAGCGAGGGCATCTCTTTTTCCGCGGATGACAAAATCAAAATCGCCAGGCTGTTGGACGATTTCGGCGTTGATTACATCGAAGGCGGCTGGCCGGGTTCCAATCCCAAGGATTTGGAATTCTTCCATCGCGCCAAATCACTCAAGCTGAAGAACGCGCGCATCGCTTCGTTCGGCAGCACTCGTAAGGTGAACACGCCCGCTGCGGAGGATCCCAACCTGCGCGCTCTGTTGGAAGCCGAAACCCCCATCACCACCATCTTTGGCAAGTCATGGGATTTGCACGTGATCGAGGGATTGCGGACCACGTTGGCCGAGAACCTCAATCTCATACGCGATTCGGTCGCCTTCCTGCGCAGCCATGGCAAGGAAGTCATCTACGATGCCGAGCACTTTTTCGATGGCTATGTGGCTGATCCCGATTATGCCCTGGAAACGCTCGGTGTGGCACAGGCGGCCGGCGCCAACTGCATCGTCCTCTGCGACACCAATGGCGGCACTCTGACCATGCAGTTGCTGGACATCATTAAAGTTGTTCAAGAACGTTATCCTGGCATGCCGCTCGGATTGCATGCCCACAATGATGGCGACGTGGCGGTGGCCAACAGTCTGGCGGCGCTGCATCACGGTGTTCATCATATTCAGGGCACCATCAACGGTTATGGCGAGCGCTGCGGTAATGCCAATCTCTGTTCCATCATGGCGGATGCGGCGTTCAAGATGGAGGTGAGGGTATCGCCAAAACTGGCGCTGCAGGAGCTGACCTCTCTCTCCCGGCATGTCAGCGAAATCGCCAATCTGCCGCACCGGGAGGAGAGTCCTTTTGTGGGCAACAGCGCCTTTGCGCACAAAGCGGGCATCCATGTCAGCGCCATGCAGCGCAACCGCCGCACCTACGAGCACATCGAGCCGGAAAAGATCGGCAACCATCGCCGCGTCCTGGTGTCGGATCAGTCGGGGCAAAGCAACATTCTTTACAAGGCGGGCGAATTGGGCGTCGACATCACCAGCGATCACGCCGATGTCAAAAACCTGGTCAAGGTGCTCAAGGAAATGGAGCACCTCGGCTATCAGTATGAGGGTGCGGACGCTTCACTGGAAGTGTTGATCAAAAAATCAGCCGGCCAATATCAGCCTTATTTCGCACTCGAAAGCGCCCGCGTCATCGTCGACAAGAGCGAGAACGGTTTTCTCTATGCAGAGGCGATCCTGAAAATCCGCGTCAAGGACAAAATTGAGCACACGGCTGCGGAGGGTCACGGCCCGGTGGACTCTCTGGATGCGGCGCTGCGCAAAGCGCTGGTGCAATTTTATCCTGGATTGGAATCTGTAAAATTAGTAGATTATAAGGTTCGTGTGCTCAACAGCGAACTGGCGACCGCCGCCAAGGTGCGCGTGTTCATCGAATCCAGTGATGGCATCACCACCTGGGGCACGGTGGGCGTATCTGATAATATCATCGAGGCCAGCTGGCAGGCACTGGCGGACAGCATCAATTTTTATTTGATGCGCACGGTGAATGGCATGTAGATCGAAAAGCCATGTTTATCGGCCATGCTTATTATAGCTGTACCCAATGTATGCAAAATCGAATAGAAGTGTGTCATACCGGATTTTAGTAATTATCATATTGCCGCGTAAGCGAGCGTTTGTAGTTCAGGCTTTAGCCGGGAGGCAAAGCCGCATAAATGCGGAACTAAGTACAATGTGCTGCATCTTGGCGGTGAATAATCCAGGCCAGGTGTGTGATACCGGGTTTTAACAATTATCATATTGCCGCGTAAGCGAGCGTTCGTAGTTCAGGCTTTAGCCTGGAGGAAAAACTGCATAAATGCGGAACTACGTACAATGTGCTGCAAAGACTTTTTGGACAGCCACGTGAGTTGCACGTGGATAAGAATCTACACTTGTTGGATATTACAATCATGAACGCATTCGCATACCCGGTTGCCTGGGTGAAATACATCATTCAAACTGCACATCGGAAGGCCAATCTTGCCATCGATGCACTATGGATTTGCCTCACCAATACCTCTTTTTTCCTACCCTTTCTTTCTCAGGAGATCCCATGCCGATTGCTGCAGCCACAGCCAATCGGCTGCTCACGTCCCGGTGACCGAATTTAGCTGGACACCTTCTCCATTATTTTGTAAATTAATGATTCGTTTGTAATGATCAGCTTTCAGGGCTGGGCTTATCAGTGCCCGCCGTGGCAGGCATACATCATTTTTATCTGTTCATTACCAGGAGAATACAGATCATGTTTGATTTTCATATAGAGACGGGCAGCGTCACCACGCCCAAGGGATTCCTGGCTGGCGCCGTGGCCAGTGGACTCAAAGCGCAGGGCCTTGATCTCGCCCTGGTCTATTCGATGATTCCGGCCCAGGCGGCCGCGATCTTTACGGTCAATAAAGTCCAGGCCGCCCCGGTGATCCTGAGTCGAAACCATGTTGCCAATGGCCAGGCGCGCGCCGTCATTATCAATGCCGGCTGCGCCAACGCCTGCACCGGCGATCAGGGCATGGCCGATGCTCAGGAGACGGCCGCGATAACCGCAAAAGTGCTTGGCGTGGCGCCACAGGAAATTCTTGTTGCTTCAACGGGTGTCATCGGACGTCCGTTGCAGATGGATAAACTTCGCCGCGCCATCCCGGAGGTCAATCGCCAGCTTTCACCGCAGGGCGGGGAAGAAGCGGCGCGCGCGATCATGACCACTGATACGGTAGCAAAACACTTTTCCGTCACCTTTGCGCTGGCGGGCGTCGAGGTTCATATCGGCGCCATGGCCAAAGGCTCCGGCATGATCAATCCCAACATGGCGACCATGCTCTGCGCTATCACCACGGATGCCGCCATCTCCGCGGCCGGCCTCGACAGCGCCTTACGGACGGCGGTTAATCAGACGCTAAACCGTCTCACGGTGGATGGCGAGATGAGCACCAACGATACGGTTTTTATACTGGCAAATGGCGCCGCAGGCAACCCCAGGATCGAGTCAGAGGGCGCCCCTTTGCAGCAATTCACAGCGGCGTTGACGCAGATTTGTCTGGCCCTGACCCGCGCCATTGCTGCAGATGGCGAGGGCGCCAGCAAACTTTTCATCGTCGAGGTGACCGGCGCCAGGGATGAGGAGCAGGCGCACCAGGCAGCGAAAGCCATTGCCAACTCCGCTCTGGTGAAAACTGCGATTTTCGGCCGCGATCCCAACTGGGGACGTGTGGTGCAGGCAGCCGGTGCCTGCGGGGTTGAAATGGACGCCAACCGCATGTCGGTAGATTTTGCCGGCATGGCCGTGGTGCGCAAAGGCCAGCCCGTGCCCTTCGATGCGGAGGCCATGCGCACAGCCTTGAGCGCCAAAGAGGTGCAGGCGCAGATGGATCTGGCGGTTGGCGCAGCCACCACCCGGGTCTATTCGTGTGATTTGACCTATGATTATATTAAAATCAATGCGGATTATACGACCTGATTTGTAAATATTTTTGCGGGCGTCTCCTGAAGCCTGATATTGGGATGTGTTTGCAGGAGGCGGCTGCTGCCACCGATGGTTGTTTGATGTTTGGATGTATTCACAGGAGGCGGCCGCCGCATGGGTGCCACGGAGAAGCGATTTTTGAATCCCATGCCACTGGAGCGGTCAGAACGGCGGACCGTGGGACTGAGAAAAAAACAACTCGGATTAGACAACCTGATTTGCACATATTTTTGTAGGAGGCGGCTCCAGCCGCCGACATCAACCTAAGGAATCTATCATGAAAAAAATTGGCATTCTCGGCGCCACCGGATATACCGGAGAGGAACTGCTGCGCTATCTTTCGCGCCATCCCCATGTCGATCTGGCGTTTGCCACCTCAGAACACGATGCCGGCAAGGGGTTGGATGAACTCTACCCCTACCTGAGCCGGTTCACGGACAAACAGCTCGTCACGGGAGAACAGGCCTTGGACGTCTCCGCGGACCTGGTTTTCTTTTGTCTGCCCCATGGCGAATCCGCCCGTTGGGGCGAGAAATTCTTCCAGCGCGGCGCCAAAATAGTCGACCTGGGTGCGGATTTTCGTTTTTATGATGCCTCGGCGTACCAGCAGTGGTATCATCAGGAACACCCCTGTCCCGGACTCTTGAACGAAACGGTCTATGGTCTGGTGGAATGGAACCGGGAAAAAATTCGCGGCCGCAGCGTGGTGGGCAATCCGGGCTGCTATCCCACGGCGACCCTGTTGGCCGCGCTGCCGTTTATCGCTGCTGGCATTGTTGCGGAGGGCCCGATTCTGGTGGACGCCAAATCGGGCGTTTCGGGCGCGGGCAAGAGCCCGACGCGCACGACTCATTATGTCGAAGTGAATGAGGGCATCAGCGCCTACAAAGTGGGGCGGTCGCATCGCCATGTCGGGGAGATGGAACAGGAACTCAGCACGGTGCGCGGCGCCCGCCAAACCATGGTCTTTACACCGCATTTGACGCCGATGTCGCGCGGCATTCTCGCGGCCGTGTATCTGCCCTTGC
>CAUJEL010000126.1 GCA_963169875.1 Candidatus Zhuqueibacterota bacterium | reverse complement strand
AAGTAGCCGTGCACTCCGAGTGCATGGTAAATCAAACTGGTAGACATAGTATTTGCTCCTTTCCTTGCTTGTCACTTGGAAAGTAATACTGTGTCTACCTTTTTTTCAACTAAAAAAAGTACGCATTATTCGGATGAACCTAAAAATAATTATGGCAGGATCGAGAAAGTGAATTTGCATGTTGAAGAATACCGTCACGCTTGCATCCCAGATATCCCGGGATCATCGTATCGATCTTTTGCGTGGCATCGCATTGATCTCCATGATGTTGAATCATCTTCCCGGAAAGTACTCACAATGCATTCGTGATCTGTTCGGATTCAGTTCATTTGCCGAAGTTTTTGTGCTGCTCTCGGGTGTTGTTGCTGGCTATGTATATTGTCATGCACTGGTGCAAAAAGGAGAGGCTGAGCTGAACAGCAAAATACGAAACCGGGCTCGAAACATTTATCTATATCACATCAGTATCTTTCTCATTCTCTTTCTTATTTCGCTATTCTTCACATCCGTCAAGCCTTTCTGGTACAAGGCCATGATCCCCGTCTACGACCATCGTTTATCATCCTTCATCGCTGGTTTGTTTCTGCTGTATGCTCCATTTGGCGCCAATTTACTCCCCATGTATGTGATCTTTGTGCTCATTGTGCCGTTCTTTCTGCGCGCCATCCATGCCGGTCACATCCGGACCGCCTTTTTTATCACGCTGGCGCTCTGGCTCCTGGCGCAATTTCATATTTTTTACCGTATGCAGATTTGGGTTAATCAATATATCCCAATGCACTGGGCTATTTTTGATCCGATGGCGTGGTGGTTGATTTTTGCCTCTGGAATTTATCTGGGTTTTCGCAAATTGGGTGGTCTGCAGGTACCACCTGCCCTTTTGCGCAGATGCGCGGTGCTGGCCATGCCTTTCCTCATTTTCCTTTTTGGCTGGCGGCATCACTGGATTGAACTGCCTCAACAGGGATGGATGTTTCGCCATGTTACCGGTCTGCAAAACCTGGGTTTGCTGCGATTATTTAATTTTATGCTGTGGGGAATCGTGATGTTAGACGTGGGCAGATTCTTTGCACTACATAAGTGGATGATTTTTCGTCCATTCGCCTTTCTTGGCCGTCACTCTTTACAGGTTTATTGCTATCATGTACAGATGCTATTCATGCTTTATCTTACGATTGATTTTTGGAATTCGCCACAAAACGGATTACAAGGAGTGGCCATTGCCACTTTGCTGCTGTCTCTTTGGCTTCCCGCGGGTTTGCATGCCTGGTATAGAAATTTGAAAACGAGAATACCCTCTCATGTACCGTCCCACTGATCCTAAAATCTAAATCTCGCCCAACTCAACCGTGATGTCCTCCGCGGCACCGCGATGATCAGATTTCACTGTCTCAGCTCGATTGTTCACAACCATGAGTCTGTGTCAGGAATTAACGCAGGCTACGTGCATGCTTTATTGCCGTTCGAGTTTAATTTCCCCGGCGGTCACCGCTGAAAAGCCGGTTAATTTCTTGCGGAATTCAATCACCGTCTCCAGGTCCCCTTTGAACGATCCGGAGGCTTTATACGTGTAATCATGCGCCGGTGTATAGAGTTCCACGCCTTTTGCCTTTTCGTCAATTTCTTCCGATTCCTGCCAATTGATCATCTCCAGAGTTGACGGCCTGAATTGGACAAGCTCACGAATGGCTTTGCTGTCATCGCGCGAATGCGCTTTGATGGTGACCTCGAATTGACAGGATTTCACGTTTTTCACGGAGACGATCTTTGTGGCTTCACTAAAAATGGCAGCGGATGCCTGTAATGCTTCGTATAAGGCTTTTTCCAGGATGACATACTGGTATTTATCGGACAATGTGGCCCACTCCTGAATTTTCTCGGTCAGGGACTCCGCCTCGATGCCCGCTTCGTGGTTGAAGAAAAACGGGTACTCAACTCCCACACCCGCGATGTAACCCTGCAAAAAACCTTTTAAATACTCTTGATTCGCCGTTAAGACCATTTCTACAAAGGTGCGCGACATGATCCAGTCTCCTGAAATAAGGCCATTAGTAGTTGTGTAATTTTAGATAATTTTTAACACCTTTGCAACTCTTTTTTGCATTGCGCAAATCTTTGTACAGGGGGGATATTTCTCCACAACCTCAGTTCCGGCCTTTCCTGCAGGTAGTGTCTTTCAGGCATCGTGGCATGAGGCGCGTCTATGCAGGGACTGTGGCAGGCGCTCACACGGGCGGGTATTTGCTAAAAGATTCCTGCATGACCTGGGTGTCAGCCTCTCCGCCCCAGCAGCCTCAGCAGTCCATCCAAAATCGTGATCGGATGCGGCGGACAACCGGGAATATACAAATCCACCGGCAGCAGCGCGGCCACGCCATTATGCACCTGCTCGTGATCGCGAAACGCACCCCCTGAAACAGCGCAAGCTCCAACTGCGATGACCAGCCGCGGCGACGGCACCGCCTCCCAGGTCTTGAGCAGCGCTTCGCGCATATTCTCACTCACCGGACCGGTGACGATCAAACCATCGGCGTGACGCGGACTCGCAACGATCTGAATGCCGAACCTCCCCAGATCAAACACATTGGTTCCCAGAACATTGATATCCACTTCGCAGCCATTGCAGCCGCCCGCGCTCACCTGGCGCAGTTTGAATGACCGGCCGTAGAGCTTGATCAGCTCCTGTCCCAAGGCTTCCGCATGCTGCAAGGCCGCCCCGCTCCAGTGGAGTGCTTCCCGGCGCCGCACCGCCAGGCGATAATCGCGCCCGAAAACCAATGCTTTCTCCGGACACGCCCGCTCGCAGGCGCCGCAAAAGAGACATCGGCCCAGGTCCACGGCAAATGGGTTTAGGGTAATCGCCCGGGTCGGACAGGCCGTGGCACAGTGCGTGCATTCGGCCGGGCATTTCTTCGCATCGATTTCGGGCAGTCCGCGGAAACGTTCCGGCAGTACCGGCTCCTGGTCCGGGAAAGCGATGGTTCGCATCCCGTGCTGCTGACGCGCGCGTAAAATTCGGTACATGGAATTCCTCTATAAATCAAATCCACAATAGGACAAGTTAAAGCTCTTGTTGCAGAGCGGAAAATCAGAAATGGCTTGACCACGCAGGGCCAGTGCCAGGCCGAACCAGTTGTGAAAGGAGGGATCGACTATTTTGTAACGGCTGACCTTGCCTTTTGCGTCGCTGCAGGCGACATGACAGATTTCACCGCGCCAGCCCTCAACCAGACTGATGGCCATGTGCCAGGACGCCAAATTTTTCAACGGCATTAAAACCTCCCCCTCGGGCAGATGCGCCAGCAGATCCTGACAGAAGGCCAGGGAACGCTGAATTTCCAGCCAGCGCACCATGGCCCGGCTGTGAACATCGCCCTGGGTCAGCACCGCCATCGGCACTTGAAAGAGTTGATAAATTCCGGTGGGATGATCATGACGCACATCCTGTTCGACGCCGCTGGCCCGCACGGCGGGTCCCACCATGCCGATTTCCTCAGCCTGCGCTTGCGTGATACGGCCCGTACCTTCAAATCTTGACAACACCGAGGAGGAATCCCACAATAACGCCACAGCGGATGTGACATCCTGTTGTGCCTTTTTCAAACGCGACAAAAGTGTTTTGATGAGGCGGTCATCGAGATCGAATGCGACACCGCCCGGCAGCAGCAAACCGCGTCCGAGACGGCTGCCGCAGACCACTGCCGTCATATTGAGCAGATCGCCGCGGATGGCGCCGCAATAGGTGGCAGTGGGCAAAAATCCCACATCCCCGGCCAGCGCGCCAAGATCGCCGATGTGATTCGCCAGCCGCTCCAGCTCCAGGGCCAGTCCACGAATGGCCTGCGCCCGGGCCGGCGCCCGCACACCCGACAAGGCTTCCATATTCTGACAATATGCCAGCGTATGCCCGATGCTGGTGTCGCCAGCGGCCGCTTCCATCTGGTAGAGGGTGGCCGGCCACGGTCCACCGGACAAATGCTCCTCTATGCCGCGATGCTGATATCCCAGCGATATTTCCAGATGATGCACCAGTTCGCCCTGACACTGGAAGCGAAAGTGCCCCGGCTCGATGACGCCTGCATGCACCGGTCCGACCGCGACTTCATGAATCTGCTCGCCCTCGAGGCGGTAAAAATCCATCACGCCCACGGCGTTCTTTTTGCGCTTCACACCCGGAGTCTGCGGAAACCGCACCGGCTTGAGCCAGGGATGGTTCCGGGGTTTTATGCCCATCTGCTCGAATATCTCACGTTCGAATAGATGCACTTGCGGACACGCCGGCGTCAGGGATGGAAAGTGCTGTGCTGCCTCTGTGGCCAGCACCGCCAATAGCCCCTCCAGGTCATGACTGATCACAGCCACCAGCAAATGAGAAGCCGTGGATTGCGGCATGGCGAACAGAGCGGAGACTCTGCCGCCATCATGTACCTGCTGCAGCACGCCTTCCTGAAATCGCGGCAGCGGCAGAATCGGGCATTTATTGAACGGGAAGGCGAAACCGTTGTGCGTTAACAGATGGTCACTGGATTTCATTGTACGCCTCCCAGCAGCCGGGCAGCCGCCATGATTTTTCCGGAGAGCACCTCGGGTATATGAACGCCCAGCAGCAGCAGGAGCAGAAACAGGATCAAGGGCGCCGCCACCAGGACGCTTTTTTCCTTACAACCAGCGGGGGCCATGCTGGAATCTCCCTGCGACATGCTCAGAACACTCTTGCCCATGCCGAGAAACGCCACAACCAGGGCGGCCAGATACAATCCCGCCACCACAAAACGATGGCCGGAGATCGCCACACCCAGCAAATTGAATTCACTGACAAAGGGTGCAAATGGCGGCGTACCGGTGATGGCGAGAAATCCGCTGATCCACAAGAATCCGCTCCACGGCAGGGCGCGTACCAGACCGGTGATGGAATGAATTTTTTTGCTTTTAAAGGCCAAGAGGATATTTCCCGATGTTAGAAACAGCATCGATTTGGCCAGCGAATGATTGAGACTGTGCAGCAGCACGAAAAAGGCCGCTCCCGGGCCAAGGCCCATACCCAGCGCCAGGATGCCCATATGCTCGACGCTGGAATATGCCAGCATGCGTTTGTAGTCGGTTTGATTGAGCAAAAACGCCGCCGCCAGACCGAGAGAGAGCAGTCCGAACAGCAGCAAAATATGCTGTGCAAACATCGCCTGCCCGGCGGCACTGAGGACCTGATAGCCGCGCAGGATGGCGAGAAAAGCGCAGTTGAGAAGAACGCCGGATAGCAGGGCGGAGGCAGGCGAAGGGGCTTCGCTGTGCGCATCGGGCAGCCAGGTATGCATGGGCGCCAATCCCATTTTAGTGCCATAACCAATGATCAAAAAGATAAAAGCTGCTCGAACCCAGTAGGTGTCCAGTGTGACCCCATACTGCAACATGTCGGAAAGGATCAGGGATCCCTGTTCGGCTTTGATGGCGGTGCCGAGGAAAAAGATGCCCAACAGGGCCAGTGCAATGCCCACCGAGCAGATCACGAGATATTTCCAGGTCGCTTCGAGGGCTTCATGGGTGCGATGATGAAAGATGAGCGGCGCGCTCGCCAGGGTGGTTGCCTCCACCGCGACCCAGAGTAGTCCGAGATGCTGGCTTAAGGTGACCAGGGACATGGTCGCCAGAAAAAATAACAGCGAGGCATAAAACAGGTGCGGCCGCTGAACATCCGTTTCATGAAGGCGTTTTTCTTCCTTTAAATAGCCCACAGCATATATCGCGGCCAGCATAAAGATGAAGCTCAGAATGGAGAGAAACAACAATCCCAGCGCGTCCAGCGCTAGCCAGTCATTGAACGCGGGATCCGGTTCGTTTGTCCAGAATGAAAAGGTTATCACCAGGTGGATCAAAGCAGTCGCACACAGGACGAAAGGATTCCACGCGGGACGGCGGACCATGAAGAGCAGCGCACCGGCAAGAAGCGGCAAGATCACAAGAAGTAGAATCATGACTAGTCCCGCAATTTGGTCAGATGTTCGACATCGAAATCTTCAAAGGTTTCTTTGATATGATTCAACATGATCCCCATGATAAAGACGGCGATAAAGACGTCGAGCAACACGCCCATCTCGATCAAATAGGGCATCTTTTGTACCAGCGCCAGGGCAAAGGCATAGATGCCGTTCTCAAGCACCAGATACCCCATGACCTGGGTGATGGCCTTGCGCCGGGTGATGAGCAGAAATAATCCCATCATCACCGATGAAAGCGCCACCGGCACCCAAATGCGCGATGTCACACCCAAGGGCAGCACCAGGCGTTCCGACACCCAGAATGAGATGATGATGAACAAACCGCCGCAAAGCAGCGAGGCGGTCTGGCCGACGTAGGGGTCGTTTTCCCGGTCGATTTCGATTTCGCGAATCGCCTTGAAGAGCATATTGGGGATCATAATGCCCTTGATCACCAGCGTGATCAGGGGTATGAGGATGGTATGGATGGAAAAATGCAAGCCATGAAGCGACAGCGGCAGCACGGCGAGCACCACGCCTTGCGCGGCGAGAAATTTGATCGACGTACTGAGCCGGGTCGCGCTGAGCAGATAAAGGTTGATGAGCACGAGCAGCAGGAGCAGTAGATTGGTGATTTCTGACATGAATTACCTCGATACAATATAGGCGACCAACGCCAGCGCACTGGCTGCCACCAAAAGCTGCGGAACGCGGCGCATTTGCAGCCGCGCCATGGTTGATTCGACGATGCCGATGGAAATGGTGATGATCAGCAGCGCCGCCAGCCACAATAACGGCATCAATACGCCCAGATTCGGCAGCACGGACAGGACGATCTGACATAAGAGGATCATGAACAACCACAGTTTGAGGCTGACACCATACTGAATCACAGCCAGATCCGGTCCGGCATGGTCGAGCACCATGACTTCATGGATCATGGTCAATTCCAGATGGGTGTTGGGATCATCCACCGGGATGCGCGCATTCTCGGACAACAGGATGAGGTATAGGGCTGCCATGAGGATCATGACCTCCGCGCCGGGCAAGGCCAGCGGCGCGGAACTTTCCACAAAGATCTGGCTCAACGAGAGAAAACCGCTGCGATGCACCAGCGTCGCCAGGATGATGAAAAGCGCAGGTTCTGCCAGGGCCGAGAACAGGGCTTCGCGGTTGGCGCCCATGCCTTCAAAGGCGGAGCCGGTATCCATGGCCGCGAGAATGGTGAAGAGGCGGCCGAGGGCGAGCAGATAGAACAGCAAAATATAGTCACCGGGCATGGATAACAGCGGCGGCACCCCCGGAAACAAAGGGAGCAGCGTCAGTGCGGTGCCGAGAGCGGCCAACTGCAGCAGAGGGCCCCAATAGATCAGAGCGGTGGTGGTGCGGCTGTAGACGAATCCTTTGCGGATCAGGCGTGCGAGGTCGTAATAAGGCTGCAGCAGCGGCTGGCCGCGGCGTCCGCCGAACCTGGCTTTGACCCGATTGATGATGCCCGGCACCAGCGGCGCTGCCATCAGGGAAAAGAGGTAGAGAATTAGCGATGCGGGGATGCCGATTTTCAACGCAGGCCTCCATACCAGACCAATAAAAGAAGTAACATCACCGTGATATATAAAATGTACAGCGGCAGGCGCCCGTGCTGCAGCTTTTGCGCGAATCCCAGCAGGCGCGCTGAAAATTCAAAAAACGGCGCATACAAACGGGTTATGAAGGTATCCTGCACCATCGCGCGAAACGATTGCCCTTTGGGAAAGAGACCAGTTGGCCGGTCCACTTCTTCATCCAGACCGGCTGCTTTTTTTACAGATCCCATAAAGCTGTCTGCGAATGAGGCGCTGGTGTACTGCATGCGCGGCGTTGGCGCCAGATAGCCGCATCCCCAGGTTTCAGTTTCCTGATACGCCCGCTTTTTCAGCATGTTTTTTCTCAGATGATACAAACATACAAAGATAAAACCGAACAGCATGGTGGTGACGGTGATGCCGCGCAGGACAGGAGAAAAAGGCGCCAGCAGGGTTGCCGTTTCAAGGTCCGTCATGCCTGTCAATGGTACGGTTGCTGGCAGGATGAGCCGCAGAATCCAGTCTGGAAATAAGCCGATGGCGAACATAAGCAGGGCGATGGCCATCAGCGGCAGGTGTATGGCCCAGGTGCTCTCGCGGACGGACTCGATCTCAGGGGACCTTGGCGCGCCCAAAAAGACGATGCTGATGATCTTTGCAAAAGTCGCCAGCGCCAGGGCGCCGATGAGCGACAGCGAAATGATCACGATCAGGGAGGATGCGATGCCGGCAGGTCCGGGCGAGGCTACACCCGAAAAGGCTGCCAGATAGATGAGGAATTCGCTCACAAAACCGTTGAGGGGCGGCAGACCGCATACCGCGGTTGCCGCGATGATGAACAGCGTCCCGGTGCGCGGCAAACGCTTCTGCAATCCCCCCATCTTTTCCATGTCATGGTGATGCAGCTTTTGTACCACCATGCCGGCGCTCATGAACAACAGCGCCTTGAACAGGGCGTGATTGAGGATATGCAGCAGGGCGCCGGCAAATCCCAAAAGCGCGATGGTGCTGTTCCGCAGCGCGAGTCCGAGACTGCCGATGCCGATGCCGATCAAAATGATGCCGATATTCTCAATGCTCGAATAAGCCAGAGAACGTTTCAGATCGCGCTGCATCATGGAGAAAAAGATGCCCAGCAACCCCGTAACCACTCCCAGGGCGATCAGACCATAGGCCCACCAATGCACAGGCAGCGCCAGCAGGGTATAAATGCGCAGGATGCCGTAAATGCCGGTTTTAATCATTACGGCGGACATCAGGGCGGAGACGGGACTGGGCGCTGCGGGATGTGCTTCGGGCAACCAGACGTGCAGCGGCACAATGCCGGCCTTGGCGCCGAATCCCAGCACCGCCAGTGAAGCGGCCACAACCTGCATGGCGAGGCCGGCTGTCCGGAATGCGCTGAAACCGGCAAAAGCCATGGAGCCGTTGCTTTTCAAGGCCAGCAACCAGAACAGAGCAAATAAAAAGGCAGTGCCGATATGCGTGGCGATCAGATAGATGTAACCCGAGCGGCGGATTTCAGCTTTTTTATCATCAAAAACGATGAGAAAATAGGCGGCAAAGGACATGATTTCCCACGCCATGAGAAAGAGGATGCCATTGGCGGCAGTCACGACCAAAGCCATGCCCGCGATCAAGGCATTGAAGGAGAACATCAGCAGGCCGCAGCGGATTTGGCCGGCATAAGGACGAAAATAGATGATGGCGTGAATGGCCACCAGAAACGAGACGAGAAAAATCACCATGAGGAAGAACGCGGCCAGACCGTCCACCATAAAGCTGAAAGAGGCGTAGGGAAGAGACCATGCATACGCGACCGCGTGGTGGACGCGGCCGATGAGGCCGTGCAACGACCAGACCAGCCCAATGAGACTTGCCAGGGCCGCCGCTCCGAATCCCAGCCACAATGCCATGGTGCGCCGCACAAAGAGCATGGCCAGAATGCTTCCGGCCAGAAGAATCAGTAACACGATGAAAAACGGTAGCATGACGGGATGGGTTCCTCTCAGGCATTCATGGATTGTTCGAAGGTGCGCAAGGTATCCAGGATTTCTTCGCGGGTGCCCTGGCGGCGAATGATGTCGAGCCACTGCGGATCTTTGAGCGCGAACGCGAGCCGCGACAGCAAATGCAGATGCGACCGTACCGTGGGTGTGATCAAAGTGAAGAGCACGGATACCGGCTGCTTGTCGAGTGCATCAAAATCAATGGGATGCTCGAGGAAGCACAACGCCACTATCGGCTTGTTGATGTGCAATACAATGGGGCTGCGGGAGTGAGGAATGGCGATGCCGTCCCCTATGGCTGTGGAACCGAGCGATTCCCGCGCCAGCAAAACCTGCAGCAAAAACGAGACATCCACCTCTTCGGGCAAACGCAGCAATTCAACGACATTCCGCAACACCTCTTTTTTATCGGCGCCGCCGACGCGATAATGGATGCCACCGGCGGCGATGGCCTGTGACAGGGAGAGCAGCGGGCCTTCCTCTTCCTGAAATATCTCGGGTGAGACCGGCAGACGCCGGGAAGTGGCCCACTCCAGAATCTCCACGCGATTGAAGCGGTATTGTTCATTGAGCCGGTAATAAGGGATGTCCGATTCCTTGATCCAGCGATAGACAGTCCGCTCCGAGACATTGAAAAGCTTGACCACATCCTTGACGCTTAATTGCATGATACACTCCAGCGTATTCGCCACGTATTGACGATGTGTGGCTTTGATATGACAAATTAGGACATAATTTACTGATTTTACCGTTTGTCTGCAAATAAAAAATTTCGTCAGGTTGCGGCATACTTTCGTGCCCATCAGGCCAATGGATCCGGGCACGCAGGCGGCATGCCGCAACCTGGCACTTTTTCAAAAGTGTATCCCAATAAGACGCCGCTGACATTTCTGTAATTCAGCCGAAAAACATGTTCTTGTAAGTACCATAAAATCAATCAAAAAGTGTGGCCCATCTTTTGCATGGTCCCTATGCGTAATAAACAAGTACTAACAACGTGGTGTGGTATGGGAGGTTTGCAGATGTCGTCACGCAGCATTGGTTTACGCATTCTGGTCAGTCTGGCACTTTTAATTTTTTTCAATGGTGAAGAGATTTTTTCACAGAACCGGGTTCTCGAACTCGATGATCCGCTCGCGGGCAAGACGATCGGCAACATGAGCGGAGGTTCTATCACCCCGGCGGGATGGCTGACAAAAACGGTGTTTGATTATATCGAATATAAAATCCCGACCTGTTCCTCCGGCGAGGTGGAATACGATGTCAAAGGGATTTACGCTTCCAATCAGGTTTTCCCCAATATCGGTTATGATAAATATGGCAAGGTGATTCCCGATAAACGGGATGTCCATTATACCCTGTTTCTCATGTACGACCGGGATGATGATCAAAGCTGGTATGGAATGACGCAATGGCACAATCCCTACAAGTGCATCATGCATCTCTATGGGTACGTTGAAGGCGATCCCTATAAATGGAAGCGCATGAAATTACGCCTTAATGTGGCGGCTTTCAGCGGCGGCTACCAGGATGATCCGCATGCCTTTGAAGATCCGCCCTGTGGTCCGTTTGAATGGGAAAAAGACCACGTTTATCATATGCGTCTGGTTTGGGGGGATGGCTTTTTCCGCTGGTATATGGATGGCGCCCTGATCAAGGAGTGGGACTATTCCAGTTTTGGCGTTGACTATGCGCCCCCGGATCACTGTCTCCGTCTTGGTTCGGGCATGATGAGCCGCAGCGGCGGCTACATGGCGCCGGTGAATGTTCTGTACAGCAATTTTAAAGTGTACAGACACCTTGATCAGACCGCCCCTCAAGTGACCGGCATCGAGCCCAAAACCGGCAGCACCTCGGTGCCGCAAGATGCGGATATCATCGTCAATTTCAGTGAACCCATGGATGCCACTTCCACCGAAGCCGCTTTTTCCATCACGCCCGCGGTCACCGGGTCCTTCGAGTGGATCGGCACCGGTTTGGCCTGGAAACATACGCAACTCCTCCAGGCCAACACCACCTATACCGTGGCGGTGAAGTCAACGGCGAAAGACAAAGCGGGCATCAACCTGGCAAAAGCATTCACTGCCACGTTTACCACACGCGGCACTCAGGTCGCTGCGGTCGGCAAATATGAAACCTATGAAGTGGTTTTATCCGCTCCGGGTGCCGGGGGACGCTATCCCTATCGTGATGTCGCGCTCAAAGGGGTTTTCAGCGGACCGACCAGGACCATAGAGATCGAGGGTTTTTACGATGGCAATGATGTCTGGAAGGTGCGCATGGCGCCCACGGAAGCCGGAACCTGGTCCTATACCATCACGAGCACCGTCGCAGCCTTGAACAGCACCGGCAGTTTCATCTGCAATGAGAGCGGACTGCCCGGTTTTGTCCGCCCCAATCCGGTGCGGCCGCACACCTTCGCTTACGATAATGGTACGCCCTGGTTGTGGAAGGGCGATACCGCATGGCGCGGTTACACCTCATTGGTCCCCTATGAAGGCCGCTGGAAATCCCTGGTCGATCTGCGGGTGAAACAGGGACACACGGTCATTCAATCCATCGTCAACAGTTATATCAATGGCCTGGATTTCTGGAAAAATGAAGGCGGTACCTGTTTTGAAGAGGGGACAGGTGCAAAGGACTACGACCAGCTCAATCCGGGATATTTTCGCTGGGTCGACAAGCGTATCGATTACGCCCTGGAAAAAGGGCTGGTTCCGGTGATGCTGTTTTCGTGGTCGCAGGAATATGTCAATTTCAAATCCACGCAGTGGGAAAAATTCATCCGCTATCTCGTCGCCCGCTATGCCGCCAAAAATGTCATTTGGGTGCTTTGCGGCGAATACAACGAGATGGCGATGGATTATAATCGCCCCACCAGTGAATTCATCAAATGGGGAGAGATGGTGCGGCGCTACGATCCCTATGACCATCCCCTGACCCTGCACCCGACCGGCAGATCCACCAGCGCTGAATTCGCGCACACAGCCTGGATGGATGTGGTCATGCAGCAGAGTCCCTATTCCGCCCGAGATATCCTGCGCGATCGGGCTTATAATAAACCGGTCGTCAATGCCGAACCGCGCTACATGTACACCGACACGGAGAATTCCGAGAGCCGCTTTGCGCTGTGGGAGATCGTCGCTTCCGGCGGCTATTACACCAATGGCTTCGTCACCACCTACGCCCCGGACAAGGGCGGCTATGACACCGAAGCGCTGCCCGAGGAACAACGTTGGGTGGAATTCCTTAATAAACTCATGGACCGGCTGCCCCTGACCGAAATGGAACCAAAAAATAATTTGATCAGCGCCGGGCAGCTGCTGGCCAAACCGGGGGCCGAATATCTGGCCTACAACCGTAACGGCGGCGCGGTGACCATCGATCTCACTGACGTTGCCGGGACTTTGCCCATGGAATGGCTCGATCCGCGCGCCGGCGTGGTGCATGCGGCCGGCACGGTGGCCGGAGGTCAGAAACGGACGCTGACGCCCCCCTTCAGCGGCGACTGGGGTTTGCATATCGGCGCCGGCATACGCGCCGATGCCGTGTCCCCGAACGCGCCGCAGGCGTTGACCAGTCCCAGTCAAACCATGCATAGCATCGTGTTGACCTGGCAGGCGCCGGCCGCGGCAGCAGATGGCGATCGCGCCAGCAGCTATCTGCTCAAACGCGACGGCACCACCCTCACCTCGGTGGCTGGGACCACCTACACGGATCAGGGACTTGAGGAGTTGTCTTCGCATCGCTATGAGGTGTACAGCCTGGACGATGCCGGCAACCAGAGCGCGAATGCCGCTTCCTTGACGGTCACCACCAGCGGCGATACCCAAGCGCCCAAGGCGGTCGAGATCAAACCCATTTCCGCGCAGGAGTTGCAGGTTATCTACGATGAAAAAGTCGAATCAGCCTCGGCTCAGAATCCAGCCAATTACCAGATCGCGCCTGCCATCGGCATCGTATCGATCACGCTGGCCGCGGATGGACTCTCCACAACGCTCAAGACCAACGCGCATGCTATGGGACAATCTTACACTCTCACGATCCGGAATATCAAGGATCGTGCCCGCATGGCCAATACGCTGGTATCTCAGAATCTGACCTACCGCTTTGAGACAAACTTGCAGATCAGCAATCTCAGCCCGGCAACCTACAGCATCGCGCAACTGGCGGTCAATGATGCCTATTACGTCGACCGGACCTTCCGCCTGCTGACCATTCCGGCCATTTGTCAGGGGTTTACGTGGATCAAGACGGAAAATGATGATAAGGAGCGCAGCGATGCGCATTGGCTCTCCTTTACAACCAATATGACGGCTATCGTCATGATTGCCTATGATCGCGGCGTCAGCACCATGCCGGCCTGGCTGGAATCGTGGCAGGACACGGGAGAATCGATCACCACCACGGATGATACCACCTTGAGGTTATATCGCAAGGTCATTGCGGCTGGCGAAATCGTATTGGGTGGCAATGAGGGAACCAGCAAGAGTTCCATGTATCTGGTGCTGGTGAAAAAGAGTGATGAAACGGTGGCGGATTCGACGCCGCCCGGGGTGCCGCAGGGATTTGGGTTTGCGCTGTGATTTTTGCGGAATGAGGGAACGGCAAACAGGCCTGGCGAATTGTGAGGCGCCAGGCCTGTGCCGGATAGCGATGAGTACAAAATAGTTTATCAGACAATGACGCCGGTCGACAAACCTTGGCGACCGGCAATTGGTCATGAAAATTGCAAATCTGACATTTGGTCTGGATTATTCGCCGCCGAACGCAGAGACGCGCAAAGAATGGAAAAACATAGAAATAGCATCGATAACAACCTTAAAAACCGGGATGAAATTCAAGCCAAAACTTGTTCGCTAATCCCAATAAAAACAAATCGGCGGCCTCGGCGCGCCCGGCGGTTTAGGCAGAGAACAGGTTAGTTTCAGGAGGATGAAGATGGGCGAGTTTATTATCAGCAAGACCAGGGAGGATGCCTATTTTTTCTGCCTGCGTTCGGGGAAAAATGAGATCATATTGAGCAGCGAGCCGTATCTTTTCAAACAAGCGGTGCGCAACGGCATTCATGCCGTGCGCCTCTATGCGCTCAATGACCATCGCTTTGAACGCAAGAATGCGCACGGATGTTACTATTTTGTTCTACGCAGCGCCAATGGGGAAGCCATCGGTTTCAGCGCTGCCTATCCCGCCTTGCGTTCGCGGGAAGAGGGCATCGAGACGGTCAAGCGCACGGCGCCAACGGCGGAAATAATTGATCTGTGCAATGACGGGATTCTGCAAGTGGAGAAAAATCATTTTGTAAATTATTAATTATTTACTTAAATTCTGTCGGGGTTTGAAGTACGGCCCGACGGAATGTGCAAGTATTTGCCCTGGACCTCCTCTATCGGGTCAGACCAGGGCATTTTTGTGTATAGGCCGGCTTTCGGCAGATTTGTGTTATTGTGTCTATATTTGTTATACGACAGAAAAAGGGTATGGAAAATTTTAAACAGTTATTTGCGCAGATACTGGAGATGAGACCGCAAGATATTCACATGAATGTCCGGCTCAAAAATTTTGCGAGCTGGGATTCCATTGCCGCAGTCTCTTTTCTGGCCATGGCCGATGCGGAATGGGGGATCCGGCTCACAGCGGATCAAGTCCGCAAAGCGGTTACCGTGGAGGATCTTTACAAATTGGTCAAAAGGCCGCGAATGTCTCGGTCTTGAGCAATGATTCCGCGGAAAAGCAATTCGTGGTCACCATCCGTATTTTTTGCACTGGATGGAGGCTTTGGCGCCTGACTCTGTCCATGCGCCGGAAAAAGGAGATGGTGTGTCCTTGCATTTCACTTCCCAGATAGGGACGCAGTACCGGAATGAACTCGAGCGCCTGCTCTATTTTAATCCGCTTCAGCATCGCTATCATGAGGATATACAGCATGCGATCGAAGAGATGGGCGTGCCGCAAATCGTTGAACAAAACGGATTTCTCCGTATTTGTCTGGCAAATCGCGAGGACTGCCAATCCATTTTTGCCCTGGCACCGCAGGACGGCTATGAAAAAGTCGCCGGCGTTATCGTGTATCAACGCGAAAATATGGAATCTCTGCTGGTTCTTCACATCGTCGTCGATGACGCCTATACCATGCACGGGGTAAAATCGGATGACATGCTGACCTTTAAACTGATAGATCATGTAAAACGCGTGGCGCGCAGCATCAAAGGGATCAAAACGGTTCGGGTCATTTATGGCCGGAAATCCGGGCGGATGATCGATCTGCCCGTCATCAGAACTTTATGAACCAGGCCATTTATGTGTATTGAATTTCAGGATATCGCCTATTCTTTGCCGGCCCGAAAAGTGAGCAATGCCGAACTGGCCGCGGAAAACAGCAGCTGGGATCTCGCGCATATACAAGGCCGCTCGGGCGTCGAAAGCCGTCACATTGCGGCACCTGATGAAACGGCGCTCAATCTCGCTGAACAGGCCTGCGAACAGCTTTTTGACCGTCATTCCGGTTTGCGCCGTAAAATTGATGCGATTATCTTTTGTACACAGAGTCCCGATTATATCATGCCCCCGAATGCGTGCATTCTCCACAAGAGCCTCGGACTTGCGGAGGAGGTGATCGCCTTTGATTTCAACCTCGCCTGTTCAGGGTTTGTCTATGGATTGGCCATCATCCAGGGGCTGGTGGCGGCGAGATTGGCACAAAATATTCTCTTCGTAAGCGGAGATACATACTCCAGGTATATCCATGCCAACGACCGCTCCGCGCGCGTGCTTTTCGGCGATGGGGTTGCGGTAACCTGGATAACGCCGGCCGTACAGCCCCATGCGGGCGTGATCGATGTCCTGTGCGGCACCGCGGGCGAACACTATGACCGCTTTATCATTCCAGCCGGCGGTCTGCGCATGCCCAAATCTCCGCAAACAGCTCTCAGCCAGACGGACGATAACGGCAATGTTCGCACCCCCGAATCCATATTCATGGATGGCATGGGCATCATGGAATTTGTGCTGGACAAAGTGCCCCCGCAGGTGCAAACCCTGCTGGCGCGCAATCACATGACCGCGGAAAATATCGACTTGTTCGTGTTTCATCAAGCCAGTAAACTGGTGCTCGATTCGCTGGCGCGCATCCTGCACGTGCCGGCGGAAAAAATGTATCAAAATATCGCACAGCGCGGCAATACGGTTTCAGCAACAATCCCCATCGCCCTGAAAGACGCCTGGGATGCGGGGCGGCTGCAGCGGGGGCAGCGGATTCTCCTCAGTGGATTCGGCGCCGGATTGTCATACGCTACTGCGATCGCAGAATTTTAGCTGAAAAGGAAAATAAAACCGGAAATGCCAACCCCTGTCGGTCATACGCTCAGCGGTATTTTTCTGCTCTACGCCGGCTATCATAACCTGCGCTGGAACGGGTGGCTGATCGCCTGGGTCACCATCTTCGCTCTGCTTCCAGATATCGATTTGCTTTACGGGCTGGTTGTTGCAGGCGACGCCAATGCCTATCATCATCAGGCGACCCACTCGCTGGCGTTTGTGCTCGCGGCCGGACTCGCAGGGGGCCGCATCAGCGCGAGATGGGGCCGGATGACGGGTTTGCTGATGTTGGCGGGCATCCTGCATCTCGGACTGGACCTCCTGGCTGTGGATACGAGCGCACCGCGGGGGATCCCGTTGTTGTGGCCATTGTGGAAGGATTATGTCATTTCGCCGCTGTTGATTTTTTCCGATGTGCACCGCAGCGGTGAGAGCCATCTCTTTCTTGCCAGTCTGTTGAGCTGGCATAACCTGAAAACGGTACTCGTTGAGATTGTCGTTTTTGTTCCATTATTTATAGCATGTTACGGAATATGCCGCCGGAATGAGGCCGGCCTTAAAGGAACGTCATGAACACCCTGAATGCTACAACGCAGCCCTATCTTTCCATTGTTGTACCATTGTACAATGAGGTTGAGAGCGTGGATCGGCTGTGGGCGGCCTTGCATCCGGTATGTGAGGGTCTGGGCAGAAGCTATGAGGTCGTCCTGGTGGATGATGGCAGCCGCGACGGCACGCGCGACCGCTTGCGCGAGCTGGCTGCCCAATTCAAAACGCTGCGGGTCATTCTCTTCCGCAATAATTTTGGCCAGTCAGCGGCCATGGGCGCGGGGTTTGAGGCCAGCCGCGGTGAAGTCGTCGTAGCCATGGATGGTGATCTGCAAAACGATCCGGCCGATATCCCCATGCTTTTGAAAAAAATGGACGAGGGCTATGATGTGGTGGCGGGGTGGCGCAAGAACCGCAAGGACAAACTGGTATTGCGCAAGGTTCCGTCCAAAATCGCCAATAAACTGATCTGCTCCCTGACCGATGTCAAACTCCATGATACCGGATGTTCTCTGAAAGCCTTCCGCGGTGATATTCTGCGCCGCATCACGCTTTACGGGGAGTTGCATCGTTTCATTCCGGCGCTGCTGCGCATCGAAGGGGCGGAGATCACCGAGTTGCCGGTCAATCATCACCCGCGCCGTTTTGGAACCTCCAAGTATAATCTGACCCGTACGTTCCGCGTCGTCATGGATTTGACCAGCATACGCCTGCTGATGAAGCATCTTTACAATCCACTGGTCTTTTTTTCCCACATCGGAGGCTTTTTTCTGCTCAGCGGTGTGATTTCTTTTGCAGCGATGGTCTACCAGGTGGTTGCGCAAAACCGCACCTTTGCCGATATGAATATTTTGCTATCCATGACGGTGTTGTTCTGGATAGCGGCGGCGCAGTTTTTCTTTTTCGGACTGATTGGCAAGGTGATCGTGCGTACGGGTTCGCGCAAGACATTTCTGCAAGTCAATGCTCGATCAGAGACCAGGTGAGCTGAAATTTTGGAATTGTTTTTTAGGATAAAACATATTACTTTATAAATTAATTATTTAATAAGAAGAGACCATGACCAATCTTCCCAAGCCTGCTGCAGCCGTTGTTGAATCTCCAAAAAGATCTTTGCCGCTGTCGGTCATCGTATTGACCCATAACAACCGGGCTGAGATCGCTGAACTCTATGCTGATATCCATGCCACCATGCGTTCTTTCCATAAAGAATATGAATTGATCTTTGTGGACGATGGCAGCCGTGACGGAACGTGGCAGGAACTGGTAAAAATCGGCGAGATGAATCGTCAGGTGCGTATAGCCCGTCTGCGCACCACCTTTGGGGAAGCTTCGGCTCTGGATGCCGGCGTTCAGATGGCCGCCGGTGCGGTGCTGCTCTATTTCACCTGCCGGGTGCGGATCAATCCCAATAACATCCTCAGCTTGTACCACGAAATTGAGCAGGGTGCCGATGTGGTGATCGGCGTACGCTATCCTCGCCGTGATTCCGGACTGAATCAGATCGTGTCGCGGCTCTTCAATGGTTTGACCAACCGCATGACCAAGCTGCATCTGCATGATGTCAACAGCGGCGTGCTGGCCTTGCGCCGAGAAGTGCTGGATCATGTGCCCTATTATGGCACGTTGAATGCCTTCCTGCCCGTACTGGCGCACCGTCAGGGCTATAAAATTGCGGAAGCCAAAGTGGAACAGCTGCCGGGCAAGTTCGAGCAATCGCTTTATCCGAAAAATTACATCCGCCGCACCCTGGATCTGGTCAGCGTCCTCTTTTTGAGCAAATATTCCAAAAAGCCCCTTCATTTTCTCGGTTTTCTCGGCGCTTTATTCGCCCTGGTGGGCGCGGCCATCAATCTCTATCTGTTCATCTATCGCATTCTCGGCTTTGGCGGCATTGCCGGAAAACCCATGCTTTTGCTGGGTGCGATCCTCTTCATCATCGGCATTCAGATGATCTCCATCGGCCTGTTGGCGGAGATGATCATTTTCACCCATGCCAAGGAAATCAAGGACTATAATATCGAGGAGATACTTAACTAAGCCTTGAAACTGATCATTCAAATACCCTGTTTTAATGAGGCGGAGACACTGCCAATAACCCTGGCGGATCTGCCCAAACAGATCGATGGCATCGATACCATCGAAATCCTCATCGTTGATGATGGCAGCAGCGATGGCACCGCTGAAGTGGCGCGTCAACATGGCGCGCATCATATCGTCCGCGTCACCAAAAATAAAGGACTGGCCAACGGCTTCATGGCCGGACTGGATGCCGCTTTACGCCTGGGCGCGGATATCATCGTCAATACCGATGCGGACAATCAATATTGCGGTGATGACATCCGCCAGCTGGTGCAACCGATCGTTCGCGGCGAGGCCGAGCTGGTGGTGGGCGACCGCAACACCGAAAGCATCGTCCATTTCTCATGGACGAAAAAACGGCTGCAAAGCCTCGGCAGCTGGGTGGTGCGTCAGGTCTCCGATACCGCCATCCCGGATGCCACCAGCGGCTTCAGAGCCCTCAGCCGCGAAGCTGCATTGCAAATGAATGTGGTGTCGCGCTTCACCTACACCCTGGAGACCATCATCCAGGCGGGTAAGAAAAATCTCGCCATCGCCCATGTCAATGTGCGCACCAACGAGAAGACGCGCGAGTCGCGCCTGTTCAAGGGTAATTGGAACTATGTCAAGCGCTCCATGGCCACCATCGCGCGCATCTACTCCATGTATGAACCCCTGAAGATGTTCTCCTATATCGGCGCCGTCGTCTTTGGGATCGGTTTTCTGATCGGATTGCGTTTTATCTATTTTTATATCACCAGCGGCGGCATGGGGCACATTCAATCGTTGATCCTCGCCGCGGTATTGCTCATCGTCGGATTTCAGGTGTTCATCATTGGCCTTTTGGCCGATCTGATCGGCTTCAACCGCCGTTTGATCGAAAACACCTTGTATCGGGTGCGAAAATTGGATCTTAAACTGGAGAAGGGGCAGAAAGAACCGGGTGAGCGGGCGTGAAAAAAAAGATCCTGTTTGTCGCTGGCCGTGAGCGCAGCTATTCGCGTACTCATATCGTTCATTCCGCTCTCGAACAGCAAGGTTATGAAATTGTTGGCTGTTACCCGCCGGACCGTTCCTTCCGCCATTACCCGGCTTTGATTTGGCGCGCCATGCGGCAGTCCCGGCAGTGTGATGTGGTGCTGGTCGGATTTTACGGGCAGATCATTCTGCCGTGGGTGCGACTCCTGACGCGCAAACCGCTGCTTTTCGACATGTACATCACCACGCTGGACACCATGGTCTACGACCGCGGCAAGGCAAAACCGGGAAGCCTCAAGGCGCGCATCTATGGCTGGAGCGACTGGCTCTCCTACAAGATGTCCGATCTCGCCGTGCTTGAAACCCAGGCGCATATCGATTTTTTTTGCCGGACGTTTGCCGTACCTGCGTCCCGCATGCGGCGCATTTTCCTGGCCGTCGATGACCGCATCATTTATCCGTGTTCATGCCCCAAGGACACGGACAAATTTGTGGTGCATTTTCACGGCGAATACGCGCCCTTTCACGGCATCAAGTACATACTGCAGGCGGCGCACCAGCTTCGCGATGAACGCGATATCGAATTTCGTATCATCGGCAAAGGCATCACTTACGCGGAAGATCAGCAGCTCGCTCAAAAACTCCAGCTCACCAATGTGCGCTTTTCTGATCCGGTTCCCTACGCGGAACTCGCGCAGCGGATGGCCAGGGCGGACCTCTGTCTGGGCATCTTCGGTGATAATGACCGTGTGCTGCGCGTGACCACCAATAAAGTCGTTGAAGCCATGGCCATGGCCAAGCCATTGATCACCGCCGGCAACGAACCGGTGCAAGAGCTGCTGACGCATGGCGAGAGCGCTTATCTCATTGAACGCGCCAATCCACAGGCTCTGGCTGAGGCGATACTCGAACTGAAACGCAATCCAGTCCTGCGCGCGCACATCGCCGCCGGGGGGTATCGCGTCTTTCAGGAACACTGCACCCTGCAGCGGCTCGGAGAAGCGTTTGCCAATATAATTGAGGAAATGTGTGGCAATGAATCCTGATTTTGCAAAATTAAAAGGTAAAAAGACCCTGATCACCGGCGGCCTGGGTTTCATCGGCAGTAATCTCGCCCACCGTCTGGTGCAGGAGGGCGCTGATGTGGTCATTCTGGACGCATGTCTGGACCCTTACGGCTGGAATCCGGCGAATATTAAGGAGATCAAAAAACAGGTTCAATTTATCCGCGGCGACATCCGCGATTATGACCTGCTCTGCGACCAGGTGCGTCACAAGGATTATATTTTTCATCTCGCCGCCCAGGTCGGACGGGAAATCTCCATGGCCGATCCATCGCTGGATGTGGCGATCAATTGCGATGGCACGCTGAACCTCTGTCGCGCCCTGGCCGCTCATAATACCGGCGCCAAGGTCGTCTTCGCGGGCAGCCGCGGCCAGATCGGCGAGCCGCTTTACCTGCCCGTGGATGAGGCGCACCCCTGTCACCCGACCGATGTCTATGGCATCAATAAACTCGCCGCGGAAAAATACCTCTTTTTGTTCGGCAAAATCCATGGATTCCCGGTCACTTCCCTGCGCCTCAACAATGTGTATGGGCCGCGATGCCAGATGCACCATGGCTTTTACGGCATTCTCAACTGGTTCGTCCGCAACGCCATGGAGGAAAAGGCGATCACGGTATATGGCGACGGCCTGCAGACGCGGGATTATATTTTTATCGATGACGTCGTGGATGCCTTTGTCCGCGCCGCCTTGAGCGGCGAAACCGATCAGGAAGTTTTTATGATCGGTTCGGGCGTCGAGACTCTTTTTCTGGATATGGTGCGTTCGGTGATCGCTTCGGTGGGCAGCGGCAGTTTTGTTCATATTCCGTTTCCGCCGGAACGCGAGAGCATCGATATTCGCAAATTCGTCGTCTCCTACGACAAGATGAGTCGACTGACCGGGTGGCAGCCTCGCGTTGATCTGAAATCCGGCATCGATCGCACCGTTCGCTTTTATCGTGAACGCGCTGCGGAGTATATCGAAGGATAGCCTCTATCCCGGCGCGCCCATGCGGCCGGGAAAAGGAGTGATGAATAGAGAAACTTTTGTCCACGCTCGGTGTAAATTCCGCGGATCGTCTTGTGGTGGTGCACGCGGATGATGCCGGCAAGTCCGGGGCCGTCAATCGAGGCATTCAGCGCGCTCATGCCGCGGGCATGCTCACCAGTCTTTCGGTCATTGCCAATGGCGCCGCGCTTGCCGCGGCGTGTGACTGGATTAAGACAGAAAACCTGTCCGCGGGCTTGCATGTGAATCTGACGGAGGGTGCGCCGCTGCTTGCGGCAGGATCCGTGCCCACGCTGGTGCAGCAGCACGGCCAATTCACCGGCAAATGGCGACTGACACAACGGATGTTGGCCGGCGGCATCAGACAGAAAGAATTGACCGGCGAGATCCGCGCCCAGATAGAACGGCTGCTGCAGATGGGACTGACCCTGGATCATATGGACAGCCACCATCATATTCATCTGCTGCCGCGGGTCGCTGCGGTGGTTGCGCCCCTGGCGCGTGAGTATGGCATCAGCTGGATCAGAACGATTTCCCTCCCATGCGAGGGGATGTACTGGCATCAACGCGAAGCCCTTGGTCTGGCACAGCAGCTGGTTCTCGCTGTGGGTGCGCTCGCCAGCCGCCGACATTACCAGCATTTCCGTGGTGCAGACCACTTTTGGGGCATGTCCTGGTATCAGAGTCTGGATAAAGCGAAGGCCTTTCAGCGCATGGTGGCACAGTTTCGGCCGGGCATCAATGAATGGATGTGCCATCCCGGCTGCCATGAAGAAAAGAGCGCAGAGGACACCGCTGAATGGCACCGCAGTGCCGAACTTGAGATGCTGTGCGCGCCCGAAACAAGGAACAGGTTGCTGGCCGCCGGCGTCAAGCTGATATCCATCCGTGCGTGCCTCGATGCCGGGAAAAGTGGATAGAAATAATCCCGCCACCGGGTTAGAATAAGGATTGCTATGCAGGTTTCGTTCAAGGATTTGGGACGCCATTACCGCAGTATTCAGACGGATATCGACAGGACCATTGCTCGTGTTCTTGCCAGCGGTTGCTATGTGATGGGCAGAGAACTGGAGCGCTTCGAGATGGAGTTTGCCGATTATCTCGGCGTCGGCCATGCGATCGGGGTGGGTTCCGGCACAGAGGCTCTGCATCTGTCATTGATAGCCGCCGGCGTGTCTCCTGGAGATGAAGTCATCACCGCGGCAAATGCCGGGATTTCCACACTGTCGGCCATCTTTTTCGCCGGCGCGAGACCGGTTCTTGTGGATATCGATGCGTCGTATTTTTGTATGGATATCACGCAGACCGCCAACCGCATCAGTGCGCGCACAGCCGCCATCATCCCCGTTCATCTCCACGGCCATACCTGCGCCATGGATGATCTGCAGGAACTGGCGGATAAATATGGCTTGAGCATCATCGAGGACGCCCGTCAGGCGCACGGTGCCGCCTATAAGGGACGCAAGACCGGCACCCTGGGTGCGTTCGGGTGTTTCAGTTTTTATCCGACGCGAAATCTGGGATCCTTCGGAGATGGTGGCATGGTCGTCACGCGCGACACCCGCCAGGCCGAACGGCTCAAGCTGTTGCGCAATCATGGCCAGGATGAACACGCTGAAAATCAAGGAAGAGGTTTCACCAGCCGTCTGGATGAAATGCAGGCCGCGCTCTTGTCGGCGCAGCTTCCATACCTGGAAACCTGGAATGTGCGCCGCCGCCAGATAGCGGCCATCTATGAACACGAGATCAAAAATACCAGGGTCAAGATCCCCGCGCAAAGGGCGGAGGTTTATCATGTGTATAACCACTATGCCATCCGCTGTGCGGAACGTGACCGTTTGCGTCAACACCTGACGGACTATGGCGTGGGCACGCAGATCCATTATCCGCTACCCTGTCATCTGCAGAAATCCTGTCAGGAACTCGGTTATTCGCGAGGAGCTTTTCCGGTTTCCGAGCTCCATGCCGCGCAGACATTGTCGCTGCCCATGTATCCGGAATTGAGTAATGATGAGGTGAGGTTCGTCGCCGAAGTCATCAATAGATTTGAATGATTGCATTGAACCACGCAGCAGAGAACAATTGTCAACAGCACTGAAAAATATAGTCGCCAGATGGAGCGAAAAGACCTGGCTTTTGCTGGCCTTGACCATGAGCCTCGCTCTGGGTCTGCGGATTTTATTGCTGCAGATGAGATGGATCAATCCGGATGAAGGCGCACACCTGCTCGATGCGCGCCTGATCTGGCAGGGGCTGGTTCCCATCGTTGATTACGCTTCCCGGCAACCGGTCTATACGTACTTGCTGGCCTTGTTCGTCAAAGTTTTTGGTACGGGCATCGCGGCCGGCCGGTTGTTGCCGCTGTTCGCCTCTCTGGCCATCGGTTGGCTGATATTCGTCATGGTCCGGCGGATCTATGACGCTGCCAGCGGCTGGCTGGCAGCCACTATCTATATGCTGCTGCCTTATACGCTCATCTGGTCTACGGTGGTCAAGACCGAGATGCCCGCGGTATTGTTCTGCTGTCTCAGCGCCTGGTTGCTTTTGCGCGCCGTTGACAAGCCGGCGCTGTGGAGCTTCCTGCTGCTTTCAGGCTGCAGCGCCGCCATGGCGGTGTATATCCGCCAGTCTACGTTATACATGCCCGCGGCGACGGTTGTTTTCATCGCCATCCATGGTGGTTGGCGCAGCGGCCAAACCTGGAAGCAGATCGGGGTCTATGTGAGCGGATTCCTCCTGGTATGTCTGATGGTGGCGTGGTATTATTGGGGATCTCTGACGGCCTCCCAAATCGTCTTCTCGCAAATAAATCCGCTGAATCTGGTCTGGAACCGCCTCGCCCATCTTCTGGGCATTTTACCTGAACAGATGCGCATTGTCGACAGCACCGGGTTCCGCATTCTCGATCAGGATTTGTCCTATACCTGGCGCGCCTGGCGGGAGTCGCTGCTGTTTTCCCTTTTTATCGTTTCGGCGGCTGTTTATTCTGCGGCACGGCTGTTGAGCCGGAGCAATAGCATGCCAAGACATCCGGCGCAGCTCTTTTTCGCCCTTTGGGTGGTGATCCTGTTGTTGGCGTATGCCTTTCAGTCAGCCAATCGCGGTTTTTATTCTCAATACTTTTTGGAAAGTCTGCCGCCTTTGCTCATGCTGGGAATTCCTGTCATCAAGGGGGACCGTAAGGGGTGGCCGTTGCTGTCACGGTTCATTTTTTTCGCGGGCCTTTTCTTTTTCATCTTTGCCATACAAAGAATCCTGTGGCACCAGCTCTGGCCTTTATGGGGGCATCTGCTGCTGGCGCTGTTTGCAGCGGGCTTGTGGGCTGCGCTGGTGTGGATGAGATATCGTCGCGGGACGCCGCTGTCCGCCATCGCTGGTCTGGTGACCCTTTTCTTGACCGCCTCGGTCTCCGGCAAACTGATCGGCCCCAAGTATGAATGCATCTGGTCTCCGGCCACGCTGGATCGGGCGGTGGAAATATTACAGAGACAGGGTGAGCGGGACGATACCGTCCTCAGCGGTGCCATGATCTGGACCCATTCCTCCGGATTGCAGCCGTATGGCGGCGTCTCCCATCCGACGCTCTTTTTTATGAAATATGATGCGGCCTTTGAAAAAGAATTTCAAGAGACGCCGCCCGGATTTATCGTTGTCGATGGCTATGCGCAGAAAAAGTTCGCGCGCTATTGGGATTTCATCGAGCGCATGATCGCTGAGCGTTATGAGAAAGTGGCCACCTTGACGGAGTCAAAATGGCCTGTGGAAATTTACCGGCTTCTGGTGCACCCGGAAAGCCCCGACGCTTCACTGGCGTGCAATTTTTTTCTGCAGCGAGGCGCCTCGCGATGAGTCTCAAGCAGAAAACCGTGCAGGGGATGTTGTGGACCGGGCTGGCCAAAATAAGCATGCAAGCCGTGCTGGCTGTGGTGATGCTGATTCTCGGCAATCTGCTCGATACGTCCGATTTCGGGTTGATCAGCATGGCGGCCCTGGTCACCATTGCCGTTCAGATCGTCACCGACAACGGCCTGGGCACGGCCATCGTGCAGAAACAACAAATTCACCGCGGACATCTCGATTCCTTGTTCTGGGGAAGTCTGGTTTTTGGCAGCCTGCTCTTCATTTTTTCTGTCGCGGCTTCCTATCCCATGAAATTATTTTTTCGCAACGAACTGGTACAGCCGGTTGTAATCGTCCTTGCGCTCGGCTTTATCATTGATGCTTTTTGTGTGGTGCAGAAAGCGCTTCTCGTGCGCGAAATGGCATTCAAGAAATTGGGCATCATTGAGACGGGGACCGCGGTCATCTATGGCGTCGTGGCCGTCAGCATGGCCCTTGGCGGATTTGGTGTGTGGAGTCTGGCAGGCGCCATGCTCATCCGCGATTTGTGTGGCGTCGCGCTCTTTCTGCACTACAGTGATTATAAACCTGGACGCCATTTCAAGTGGAGCGAATTCCGGGAGCTGGCTGGATTCAGCAGCAAGGTGATCGGAAATGATGTGGCTTTTTATTTGAACTCCAACGCCGACATCACCATCATCGGCCGCATCCTGGGCGATTCCGCGCTCGGCATCTACGGTATGGCCATGCAGCTGGTCAAGATGCCCGTGACGCGCCTTTCCGGCGTCGTCTCCCGCGTGACGTTTCCGGCCTTCTCAGCGGTGCAGACCAACCTCAAATCGTTCAAATGGGGGTACGTCCAGTCCATGCGCTATATCTCGCTGATAACCTTCCCCATTCTGGTGGGGCTGGGTTTATACGCCAGGGAGTTTGTATTGCTGGCGCTGGGCGAAGAATGGCAAGAGCTGATTGTACCGCTCATCATACTCGTCCCCATGGCCATGCTCAAATCGGTTGGAACCATTCGCGGTTCGGTTCTCAAAGCGCGGGGCAAACCGCATATCGAGTTTTGGTGGAATTCCATTTATTTGCTGCCCTTTGCTGCTGCTGTCTGGCTGGGAAGCCAATATGGCATTACCGGCGCATCAGCCGCTTATACGGGATTGTATCTGCTCACCTTTCCCATCATTCAGCATATCACCAACCGCCAGGCTGATCTGACCATGAAAGAGTTTTTTCAGGCGTTGTGGCCTGCGGCCACCGCCAGCCTCGTCATGATGCTGGCTGCCTTCGCACTGCGCACCCTCATCAATCAGCAATGGCCGGGTGCCATGATGCTGCAGCTGGCGGCCGGTATGGTTGTTTGTGCCATTGTTTATGTGGCAACGCTGTGGTTGGTCAAACCTTCCCTATTCGCCGAGTTGCGGAAAATGGTGCAGCAAGCGGGCAAAAAACCGGCTCCTGAAGTCGAGCTGCAAGGAAGTCAGTCATGAAAATTGCAATCATGGGCATTCGCGGCATTCCTGCCAATTATGGCGGCTTTGAGACTTTTATTGAACAGATGGCACCCCGCCTGGCGGAAAAAGGTCATCAGGTTACCGTGTACGGCCGCAGCAATATCATCGATTATCACGAGCCCTGGTATAAAGGGGTTCGTATCGTCATCTTGCCGACGATCAGCCACAAATATCTTGACACGGTGGCGCATACTTTTTTCTGTGCTCTGCACAGTTTTTTTCATCGCTATGATATGGTGTTCATCTGCAACAGCGCGAATGCGGTCTTTTCTTTCATGCCCCGGTTGATGGGCAAACCCGTGGTTTTGAATGTGGACGGGTTGGAGTGGAAGCGGCAAAAATGGAATTGGGCTGGCAAGGCCTTTTACAAGATTTCGGAATTTCTCGCCACCTTTTTGCCGACTGCCATCGTGTCGGACGCCCGCGAGGTGCAGCAGTACTATCTGGAGAAATTTCAAAAAGCGTCAACCTATATTCCCTATGGTGCGCCGGAAACGCCCGTAGAAACCAGAGAGATTCTCGATCAACTGGGGCTTCGGGGCCGGGATTATGTCCTCTACGTCAGCCGTATGGAGCCCGAAAACAATGCCCATCGCGTCGTTGAAGCGTTCGAAAAAGTCCGCACCGATCTGAAGCTGATCATGGTCGGGGATGCCCCTTACGCCAATGACTATATCAATGGGCTGCGTGCGACCCGTGATCCACGCATCACGTTCACGGGATATGTTTTCGGGCGGGGATACCGGGAACTGCAGCAAAACGCCTATTGTTATATTCAGGCGACCGAGGTGGGGGGGACCCATCCGGCGCTGCTGGAGGGGATGGGGTATGGCAATTGCATCCTCGCCAATGATGTGCCCGAGCATCATGAGGTTCTGGCCGATGCCGGATTTTATTTCACCACCCGCGAAGCGGATTCTTTGCGCCTGCAATTGCAGTATCTCCTCGATCGCCCGGATGTGGTCGAAAAATACCGCGAGATCGTCAAGCAGCGTGTGCATCAATACTACTCATGGGATAAAGTCACAAGCGATTATGAGGAACTCTTTATAAAAGTCAGAGGTGCAAAATAGTCGGCCGCATAGAAAAGCTACGCGCCAGCGGACTGAACAACAGCTGGCTGGCGGGCATCCTGGTGATCGGATTGATACTGCGGATGCTCGGCCTGGGTTTTGGCGATCCCTTTCGCTATCATCCGGATGAGATGAAACTGGTCTACCATGCCGGCAATCTCCTGGATATCCAGCATTGGTCATCGGAGACCGTATTCCTCCTCAAGGGATATCCGCCGCTCTATGCGTTTGTCCTGGCGTTTGCGTTCGGCCTTTACATCATCGGGTTGATGGTGACCGGCACGGCCACGAGTTTGGCCAGCGTCAAGGTGTATTACTATCTGCACCCTTTTCATTTCCACATGGTGGGACGCTGGCTTTCCCTGCTGGCGGGGATAGTGACCATTATTGTCATCTATCGAACCGGGAAGAAGCTTTTTTCCCGTCAGACCGGCCTGTGGGCAGCCGCATTTTGGGCGGTGACGTTTTTACCGGTCAAAAATGCGCACTTTGGGACGGTCGATATACTGTTGACGCTGTTTGTGGCGCTCTCTTTTTATTACAGCGCCGGCATTTTCCGCAACGAGGGGGTGCGGCCCTATGTGCTGGCCGGCCTCTACGCTGGACTTGCGGTCGCCACCAAATACAATGCCGGACTGATCGTCCTGCCCATCCTCCTGGCGCATTTTTTCCCGGACCAGGCGGTTGCACAAAAATTTTTACAACGTCTCGTGCTCAAACTGCGGGATCAGCGCATCTGGCTGGCCGCCGGGACGATGATCCTGGCTTTTCTCGCCGGCTGTCCCCTGCCGTTGATCGATTTCAGCCGCTTCTGGAAGAGCGTTGTGGGAACCGCTGAATTTGAACAAACCGGAAAACTCGGTTCCGGCGGCTCCTTTTTTTCCTATTTCACGGGTGATCATTCGCCGGGGTATGGATTCTTTTATGACAATACTTTCCCCGAAAGCCTGGGATGGGGCGTCACGCTGCTCTTCATCGCAGGCGCCTTTTTCATGTTGCTGCGGCGGCAAAAACGCGATTTTCTCATCCTGGTTTTCCCCGTGATCCTCTATGCCGTGATCGGGCAAATGAACTACAAGGCCATGCGCCATCTGCTGCCTTTGGTTCCATTTTTGCTGCTTATTGCCGCTGAGCCGATTGGGATTGTATCGGAGTATATTAAAAATAAGCGTAATCTACTGATATTCTATGGAGTTGTGATTGGGATCACCATCCTGCCTCAGGGGGTGAAATCGCTGCGTTATGACCTCGCTCTGTATCAGGTTGATACAAGGACAGAGGCCAAGGAGTGGATTGAGAAGCATGTTCCGGCCCATGCGCGCATTGGCACGGAGGAATTCGCCCCGCCGTTGTTGAGTCAGCATGATATCAATCTCGAGGTGATCCGCGAGTCACCGGATTACGCACGTATCTACGACGTCCATGGTCTGGTGCCCAAGATGTTTGCGCATGGCATGCAGCGCGCCGGTGATCATGATGCCACCGCCTATGTGGTGGAGAAGGATCTGGAATATCTGGTTCTGGACAGTTTCACGCGCGCCCGGTATGAGTGGAAGGAGTCGCGGCAACGTTACCCTGAGCGGGTGGCGCAACGCGCGCAATTTTACGCCTGGGTGGATGTCCATGCGGAATTGCTGATTCGCTTCGAACCCGGGAACGATCTGAACATCAGCCCGGTTGTGGAAATTTATCGCGTCAGAAAGGAATGATCAGAGATTTGAGTCTGTGGATGAAAAAATGGCTGGAGCAGCCGCCCCGTCGTCTGCTTTGGATGATCGCTTTGAGTGGCCTGGCGTTCCGGATTGTATTTGTGTTGCTGACCCAGGACATTGGCGGGACTGCGGCTTTGGATGCAGCAACGTACAATGGCATTGCGGTGAATCTGATTGAAGGCCGGGGATTCAGTCAGGATGGGATCAATCCCAACTGTTTTGTGGCGCCTTTGTATCCGTTTTTTCTGGCGGCGTTGTACGCGCTGGCCGGAGTGCAGCCGCTCCTGGTGGAGCTGCTGCAGGCCTTGTTGGGAACCTTGACGGCGTGGGTCCTTTACCGGCTGGTGCACCATTTCTTCGGGCATGGTCCGGCTATGATCGCCTTTGTGCTCGCCCTGTTCTTGCCGGAACTGGTGGTGCTCAATACGTTTCTGTACACGGAATCGCTCTTTATCTTTTTATTCATAACGACGATTTGGCTGACGCTGCGCGCAGTGGAACAGCCGACGTGGGGCAGATTGGCCCTGGCCGGTGTGGTTACGGCGTTGGCCACGCTGACGCGCGGCGTCACGATGTTCATGCCGCTGCTGCTGGGCCTGGCTGCGCTGGTGCGCTTCGGGTTTCGTAATGCCCTGCGTCAGGTGCTCATTTTCAGCCTGTTCTTCGTGTTGCCCATTATTCCGTGGGCAATTCGTAACTATTTGGTTTTTGAAGCTTTTGTGCCAGTTGCGGTCGGCACGGGCGATGTCATGTGGACGGGGAACTATTTGCCGCTGGATGGCAAATTCAGCTATGAAAAAACCATGGCCCTCATGGACAGCATGACCGCCGGGATGAACATGGTTGAGCGCGAACAGCGCCTCCGTCAGGAGGCCCTCAAAAATATGAAAGCCCGGCCCTGGGCGACGCTGGGATTGATGGGCCGCAAATTTTTGCGTTTCTGGTTCTGGGTGTACGAGTCCGCGCCAACGGGTGCGAAACGCCAGAGCGGTACCACGATTCAGATGGTCCTTGCTGTTGCCTATTATCCGGTTTTGTTTTTATCATTCGCAGGGATGTGGTTGAGCCGGCGGAGGTGGCGGGAGATGTTTCTGCTGCATCTCCTGCTGTGGTATTATGTTGCGTTGCACGTGGTGATGCTGGTTGTGCCGAGGTACCGGATTCCTATTTTGCCTTTGTTGGTTCTTTTCACCAGCCTGGCGCTGTGGAAGATCTGGCAGGAGTGGCAGCATCATCGCGTGACATGAGGATATGCGATGGCCCGATATACCAAATACCTGTTGATCCTCCTGACTTTTTTTGCGACCATCGCGCAGGGAATTACCATCAGCGGCATTCAGGATTATATCGCCGGTCCTGATCCGATCCATATCGTTGACATTCCCTTGTTCTTGTTGTTTATCCTGGGCCGCAAACGGCTGCCCCAGGCACGCCAGGCCACGCTGCCGATTGTTTTTACGATTCTCTTTTTCCTGTGGTCTGCCAGTGGACTTTTTTTTGCGGTGAACAAGCCGTTCGTCAATCAGGAACTGCTATATAATCTGCGGGCTCTGTTGATTTTTGTTGCCATCATTCTGTTTGTCAATACCAAGGAAGAACTGCAGTATTTTTTTCTCGGATTTGCATTTGGATTGCTCTATGAAGGGCTGATCGCGGTACATCAGTGGCTGCGCGGTCCGGTGGGTTTGTCCTTTTTGGGCGAACAGTTCTGGGGCTGGCAGGCTATGGGAACGTTCGTTCATCCCAGCGTCGCCGGTTTCTATATGAGCCTGATGTCGGTGCTGACGTTTCGCATGGCGGTTTATCTCAGGCCCAGGTATCACACGTTTTACATCGCCGCTTTTTTCATCGGCGTGGTGGCGTTGTACGCAACGCTGAACCGCGCCAACTGGCTTGGTTTTGCCGGCGCCATGGTGATCATGTTCAGCATCGATTTCTTCCGCGGCAAGGCTTTGACAAAAAAAGCGCGTGGACTTTTGGGCGTGATGGCCGTCATGGCGTTGCTCGGCACCTTGCGCTACGGGACCGTCATCATCGACCGCTTCAGCGATGCGGAGGACTCGATGATGGCTGAACGTTCCTCCAGCCGGAAAAATCTGGCCCTCGACGCCGTGCGCATCATGAACGATCACCCGGTCACCGGGGTGGGATTGAACAATTACCGCGAATTCGTCAGCAAAGAGACCGCCGGACTGCAAATCGTCCACTGCAGTTACTTGCTGATCGGTGCGGAATTGGGTTATCCGGGGTTGATCCTTTTTGCACTGATCATTCTGTCCTTTCTCTATGTCGGCTTCAAGTGCCGCAAAAGCAGGGATCAGTTCATGTATCATATTGCTTCGGCGGCGGTCACCGGCATTCTTGCTTTTGCCATCGCCATGCTGCCGTCGCCGGACTATCGCAATCTCTATGTCAAGAATCACATCTGGATGGTTTTTGGCATCACGCTGGTCGTGGCAAAAATTGATGCCCACCAGCGCAAAATTCTGGCTGATCCGCGGTTGCGCGCCAAACTGCTGGCGCGGAAAAGTGCGATGCAGCAACACGCCGGAGCGCCGCTGCAGAACCGCGCCGGCCGGTGAGCCGGTCTCAGGGACGGCAGCCGGATGAAAAAAAGGGTATTTTTGAAATAGAGTAACATGAGCATAAAAAGGAGACAGGTAATGCGCATTCTGGGTATCTATGATGATCATAATGCAGGTTGTGCCATCATCGAAGACGGGGTTATTCTCGCTGCGGTTGAAGAGGAACGTCTTTCGCGAATCAAACTCCATAATGGAAATGAAGATGGTCCGCCGATTCTGAGTCTGAAACTCGTCATGGAGATGACAGGCTCCAAACCGGAAAATATCGACAAGGTGGCTGTGGGCATCATGCCGCCCGCCGAGCTGCAGCGTTATATACATAACGATCTGTTCCATGTGCAAAAAAACAGGAAATGGATCGCGGCCAGTCTCTTCAGCAAAAGCATCACCTGGGACAAATATTGGTTGTATTACCCCTATTTTTACAACAAATTCCGCCTCAATCGGGTCAAAAAGCTGTTGGCGGAAGTGGGTCTGGCTGACAAACCCCTGGAGCTGGTGGATCACCATCGTTCTCATGCTGCGGCCGCCTATTTCACCTCCGGACGCACACGCGCGCTGATCGTGACGCTGGACGGCCAGGGTGATGGGCAGTGCGGCCAGGTCTGGCTGGGTGAAAATGGCCGTCTCTCCCACATCAAGACGATTTCCAGCTACCACAGCCCGGGCTTGTTTTACAATTTCATAACCTGGTATCTGGGGTACAAACCCATGCGGCATGAAGGGAAAATCACCGGACTGGCGGCGCATGGCAATTATGACCATGTGGCCAGGGAATTTGAGCAGCTGTTTGGCTTTGAAAACGGCGAATTCCGCTACTATCTGGCCGAGAAGCAGCGTCAGCATGCCTATCCCCACCGCACCAACTATGATAAATTTCGCGCGGCCTTGCCGCGCACATTCGAGCAGTTCTCTCCGGCGGATGTGGCCGCGGGCGTGCAGGTGCTGACCGAACGTGTGGTCGCCCGCTATGTGGAACAATTTCTGGACAAAACCGGCCCCATCGATATCGTCATGGC
>CAUJEL010000125.1 GCA_963169875.1 Candidatus Zhuqueibacterota bacterium | reverse complement strand
GAAATCGGTGCAGTGAATCAGCGAAAAAGTGGTCGGGGTCAGCAGTTGCGATGTCTTGCCCTTCTTGGTGGCTTTTTTAACCAGGACCGAAGAGTTCCACTCCGTAAAAAAAACCTTGTATCCTTCCAACTCCAGCCAGCGTTTGAGCAGATAAATCTGCGTCGATTTCCCGGAACCGTCAAGCCCCTCCACGGCAATCAGACGCCCGATGCTGGGATTTTTCTTCAATTCGGCCATACCTTGCCCCTGTATTAAGAACAATTGGCTGTTTCAGACAAGCTGTGATCTCTTTCTGCTGTAAGATATGACAAACTTTCAACAATGCAAAACATTTTTTAAACAGTCCGGGCATAAGTGCTGAACTCCGTGAAAAAATCTTTTATGTTTCCGCAAAATTGTGTAATTTTAAAATTATGCTTTCATACTTTACGCAGAGATGGGACAAGGCTCTATGAAATTACTCAAAGACTGGAAATTCTTGCTGGGGTTGGCGCTCAGTTTGTTTTTCATGTACCTCGCCTTCCACAAAGTTAATTTTAGCCAGATGGGACAGGCCTTCACAGCTGCCAATTACTGGTGGCTGCTCCCGACGCTCGTGGTGATTTTTATGGCCCATGGATTGCGAACGCTGCGCTGGCGTTATCTGCTCGATCCCATCGAACGCGTTCCGTTCATGCCGTTGTTCAGTTCGCTGATGATCGGCTATCTCTTCAATGTCTTTTTGCCGGCGCACCTGGGCGAATTCGTCCGCGCCTACCTGCTGGGCAAAAAACGCGCGCTGTCCAGCAGCGCCATCTTTGGCACCGTGGTCATGGAACGCATCATTGATGTGGCGGCCCTGTTTGTATGCATGGCCGTGGCGATCGTGGTCTTCCCCTTCCCATCCTGGGTGCGCATGGGTGGTTACCTGACCTTCGCCTTCATCGCCGTGCTCTTCGCCGGCCTCGTCATCCTGAAAAAATACCCCCGTCCCGCCTATGCACTGATCGACAAGCTGTTTCATCGCGTTGCGCCGCATCTCACAGAAAAAATCAAACAGGTGATGGAATCGTTTCTGCGCGGCATCGTGCCCCTGGCCAAACCCTCTGATTACCTGGTCGTGGCCATCCTGTCGATCTTGATCTGGGCCTGCTATGGTTATGCCTTTCAATTGGTGCTCTATTCTTTCAATTTTGTCGAGACCTATTCCCTGCCCTGGACCACTTCGCTGGTGTTGCTGGTCATCACAACGTTTGGCGTGCTGGTGCCATCCTCCCCCGGCTATGTGGGAACCTACCACTGGCTGTGCCAGCAGTCGCTGGCTTTGCCCGCGTTCAACGTGCCGGAGAGTCCGGCGCTGACTTTCGCCTTTGTGATGCACGGCATCAATTTTGTCCCCATCCTCGTCGTCGGGCTGATTTTGTTGTCTTACGAAGGCTTGAGTTTCAAGAATCTGCAAGCCAAGGCGCATATGACAGAGGATGCTCCAGCGGCGAAAAACGATTAAAGTTGGCGCACCTCGCTACGGCGATCATCCACGCAGGCCACCTCGAGGATGACGGGCAGCGCATCGCGGATGCTCTCAATGTGGGTGATGATAAAGACCTGGCGGAATTGTGAGGAGAGCTGCCCCAGTGCAGCCAGGATGAGGTTCTTTCTCTCTTCGTCCTGCGAGCCGAAAATCTCGTCCAGCACGATGAAATTGATGCTGGCCCCGCCGCTGCGCTGGGCCACGATCTGACTGATGGCGATGCGCAAACAGAGGTTGACCAAATCCTGTTCTCCGCCGGAGAACCGCGCCAGCGGAAAGGCCTGATTGCCATCGTACAGGGAGATGGCGTAATCTTCATCCAGTTCCATGCGCGCGTAGCGGCCATTGGTGGTCATTGACAGCAGCTGCGAAGCCTGCAGCGCAATCATTGGCCGCAGCCGGCCCGCCAATTCAAGCCTGAATTTGCCAAAATGCAAATTCAGAAACTCCAGATAGACGATCTCTTCCCGCAGCGTCTCGATCATACTTCTTTGCGTCTGCTGCTGTGCCTCGGTCTCCCGAAGATTCTGCTGTTCCTTTTTCAGCCCAGCTGCCTCCTCGCGCAACTGCGCCTGGATCTCTCTGGCGTGCGTCAACGCCTCGTCGGCCAGGTCCACCGCTCGCTTGCAGGCCAAATACTCGGACTCGTTAAAACCCAATTTGCCCTGTTCAGCGGTGCCCGTTGCGATCATGCGCTCCAGCTCCTCGATCAACGCCTGCAACCGGGCGATTTCGGAGGCGACCCATTCGCGCCGGTCGACGCGCTCGCGCAATTTGGCGGCAGTCTGCTGCGTCTGGTTCAGCTTTTCCAGCTGCTGGCGCAATGCATCATGTTTTTGCGCATCATAGGCGATCGTTCCCAGATCCGCCATCGCGGCGGCGAGACCGGCGATTCTATGCGATGCCGCGGCTGCATCCGCTTCCGCCTGTTGCAGGGTTGCGCTGGATTCCCGGTTCACACTGATCTGCTGCAGCAACTGTTCCTTCTCCAGGCGCAGATTCTGCAAAAATTGCTCATGATTTTGCACAACGGTTTGGGCCTTATCCTGCGATTCCCTGGCAAGGCGGTGCTTTTCCCGCAATTCGGCCAGTTTATCGTCTATCTGCCGCAGAACTTCTTCATAATGATCCGCCAAACGCTGGGTGCAGGTCGGACATTCGCCATCCGGTCCGAGTTGCTCGATTCGCACCCGCTTGTCCCGCAGTTCCACGCCTGCCTGCTTGCTCACCTGCACCTCACCGTGCCAGAAACGCGATTGTTCACGTGATTCGGCCAATTCCTGCTCAACCTTGCGCTCGGACTGGATCAGGTCGGTTTGTTTCTGATTCAAAAGTGCTGGATCCGCGATCCGTTTTTTCAAGGCATCGATGCGGCCGTTCAAATCCGTCCTGTGCCGTTCCATCTCCTGCATCTGGCGCTGCAACCCCTCCAACTCGGTCTGGCGCACCTTTTCGCGATCGAGATCAGCCACGGCATCCTTGATCACCGGCAGCTCCTGCAATTCGGATAACAGCCCGCCCAGTTCTTTTTCGGCAGCCGTGACCGCCTCGAGGTCCTTCTGCTGCCGCAGCAGCGCGGACTCATTTTCGCGCTTCAGCGCCTGCCATTTGCTCAAATTGGCGGCATATTGGAGATAGCGATCGCGCAGATCAGACTGCGTCTCCAGTTTGCTGCGCGCCTGGCGCAGAGCGGATTCCTTTTGCTGCGTCACGTTGGTATGGCTTTTCATGCGCTGCACTACCGCGTCGAGCGCTTGCGCATTTTCCTGGATGCGCTGGCGCAGGCTTTCCAGATCGAGGAGGCCCTTTTCCAGCCCTGCCACATAGCTCTGCTTCTGGTTGCGGTCCGCGCTGATCATTTCGCGGGCGCGGTCGATGCGGTCGATTCCGATCAGGCGATTGATGCTCTTGCGGCGCTCTTCGGGCTGCATGGCGGACAGGGCCGCGAGTTCGCGCTGGCGTGCAAAGACCGATGCATAAAAGGAGCGATAATCGAGTCGCAATAAATGTTCGACGAATTCATTCACGCCGCGGTCCTGAACCGCTTCCGGTTCATGCGCCTGGGCGCGGTAAATGGCGGCCTCGGCGATGGCATTTTTGCCTTTCAGCCGGCGTTCGATGCGATAAGATTCTCCGCCGTAGGTAAATTCCAGCAGGACGCTGCACGGCTCACGCTCGCCGGCGAACTGGGACCGCACATCCTGTTTGCTGGTTCTCGAAATCGCATTGCCATAGAGCGCCCAGCCGATGGCCTCAACCAGGGTGGTTTTGCCCGAACCATTGCGTCCGATAATGCCGATGAGATTTTCCGGGAGCTCCAGATCCACCGCGGCAAAACGGCGGTAATTGCGTATTTCGATGCGATTGATGATCATGGCTCACACCCGTTCGTCTGTTGCGTCATCTTCACGCCTCCCCTGCCGTCAAATAGTGGGCGCCAAGGCGATACACCCGATCGGCATCCAATTCCAGCCCCTGCAGATTTTGCACATAACGGCCAAACTCCACCGGCAGGGACTCGATCTGCGCCCTGGCAGCGGACACAGAATCCTGCTGTGATGCCAGGGAGAGCTGTTTTTCCAGATGTAAAACATGCGAAAATATCTCTTCAAGCATGCGCATATCCAGCCGCAAAAAAGTGCTCTCGGACAACTCATTCAGGGTGAGATGCACAATGGCATCCCCAGGACAGGTTGCGGCCTGGCGGGCGAGCCGCTCATAAATATCGGGCACAGCAAGCCCGCTGCAGCTCATCGGCTCGAGGCGAACCATGGGCCGGCTGGTGACAGAATGGTAGGTTCTTTCGCCACTTGCTATGTCCACTTCCAGAAAGCCGCAGGGATAATTGGCCTGAGAGAGACTGGTGCGCTCACTGGCGCCGCAATAACTGATGCGATCGCAGACATCAACCCGGCGATGATAGTGCCCCAGGGCGATGTAAGAAAAAATATCCGGGAAGAGGAGCGAAAAATCGGGCAGCACCTGCTCGTTGAACTCACCCATGCTGAATTGATCACTCTGCCGCCAGCTGCCATGGGTGACAAGAATATGATATTTTTTTTGCTGGTCGATTTGCATGGCCGCGGCGGCTGTTTCGAGTTCCTCGGTCAGTGAACAGTGGGGCAGGCAGTGAACATCCACCTCCGCAAAGGAAAATCGTTCATAGCGGCTCTGATACGCGGCAAAAACACCGGGAAAAAGGGCGATGGACTCAAAGATGGAACCGGTGGTTTTGATGCGCGGGGTTTCGTGGTTGCCCGAGATCAATACCAACGGAATTCCGGCGTTGCTCAAGCGCTGGATGCCGGCCAGGGCCACGCGAATGGCGCGATTGCTGGGCCGGGGCGTGTGAAACAAATCCCCCGCATGAATGGCCAGATCGGGCTTGAGATCCAGAATATCCGCGATCACCTCTTCCCAGGCGTCATAAAAATCCTGTTCCCGCTGATTCAGACCCGTCACGGATGAAATTTTTCCATACTCGGAGAAGCCGAGATGGCTGTCAGAGAAGTGGCAGATGCGCCGCACAGACATAGTCAAAGCTCCTTGAATGCCTCTTCTCCGCCACACGGTGTGGCATGGGTTCTACAAAAGAGGCGGAAATGGGTGTTACAAAACAGTAATCTGGTTTATATGAGCAAAAATATATTTTATTTTAATTGTTTTTATTCAATTTATATCCATTAAAAAAGAACCCGGAAACCCTGATTTAGGCATACTCTTTGCATGGAGACAGGTGAATCAGATAACGCGTTCACATATGCATACGGAATATACCGGCAGTAGAGGAATCGAGGCGTATGAAAAAATCACTCTTAATCATCGAAAAAGATAAAGAATTGTTGGCACTATTTGATCATTCCGTCCAGACGCCTGGATTTGAGATATTTTCGACAACGGATTATGACCAGGGTCTGCGATTATTGCGAGAAGCCTCCTCATTTGATGGCGTGCTGGTCGACACGGACATCATCCGGGTGGATCTGTTAAAATCCATCAGTGAGATAAAAACCAACGCAGAGAATGCGCTGTTGATCTTGTTGGGCGCCCTCTCCGCAGACGAGTTGGTCGATTGTGTCAAGTTGGGTGCCGATGGTGTCATTGAAAAACCGGTACATAAGGTCAATCAGGTCTTGAGCTATCTGGAAACGCTCTTTGCGCGCATCGAGCGTTCGCCCATCATTCCCATCAAGGAGACCGATACCACGGTCACCGACATGCCCCTGTTGGTGGGTCAAAGCCGGGCAATTCAGGACATGAAAAGCCTGATTCAAAAAATTGCGCCTCTGGACGCTACGGTCCTGATCACCGGCGAAACCGGCACCGGCAAGGAAGTCGTAGCCAAAATGATTCACTCCATGGGGCCCAACAGCCACAACAATTTTCTGGCGGTCCACTGTGGCGGCATTCCGGACACGCTGCTGGAAAGCACTCTTTTTGGCCACGAAAAAGGTTCGTTCACCGGAGCGTATCGCACCCACAAGGGCTATTTTGAGATCGCCGACAAGGGGACGATTTTCCTCGATGAAATCGGGGATACCACGCCCTCTTTTCAGGTCAAACTGCTGCGTGTACTGCAGGACAGGCGGTTTCGCCGTATTGGCGGCACCGATCTGCTGTCATCGAGTGCGCGCATCATAGCGGCCACGAATCGTGATCTGCGCAAAATGGTGCAAGAGGGCCAGTTCCGCGAAGATCTCTTCTTCCGCTTGAATGTCATCACGTTGAGGATGACTCCTCTGCGGGACCGCTCCGATGATATCCCCTTGTTGATCCGTCACTTTGTTTCATTTTATTCCAAAAAACATAACCATCTCGGCGTCTATCTCAAGCCGGAGACCATCGACATACTCCGGAGACAGCTTTGGAGAGGGAATGTCAGGGAATTGGAAAATGTCATAGAACGTTTGGTGGCCCTGTCCGATTCTGATTGGATCGGCGCCAATGAACTTCCCGAAGACTATCTGAAAAAGCCGGATACGGCTATCATGCAAAATCTGCCCTTCTACCCCTATGCTGAAGCAAAAAATATCTTTGAAAAAGAATACATCACACAATTGCTGATTCAAGCCAAAGGGAATATCTCTCGCGCCGCCAAGCTGGCGCAAATGCCGCGGCAAAATTTGCATCTAAAAATCAAAAAACACAAAATTAAAGCGGAAACCATCCGTTCAAGCCGGCCGGTTCCGGAAAGCGCCGTTTCACGGGTCGGATAAGGTTCTTCTGTGCCTATTCAGGCAGGGCCGAGAGCCAGGACAGCGGCCAGCGCCAGACTCTGCCGTCCTCGGTCTCAATGACGATACGCAATGATGGGCTGCGCAGGCTGCGGACAATCCGTGCCTGCTGCCCGCCATAGCGTTTCTGCGGATCAAACGTAATGCGCACGCCCATTCCCGGTGCCAGTTTACGCATCGCCAGGTTGTGCCGCAATTTTGCCTCGATATAGTGATTCTTTTCCTGCTTGCTCAATCGCAGCCCCAGTCCCGCCAGGCTGAGCCGGTTCGACCACAGCTGATGCGCCTTTTCCAAAGCGACAAAATCAATTGGATTGAATAGCTCCCAGAAAGAAGGCGCTTTGCGGCGACTTTTAGGTCTGTGCGGCTGCTGCAGACGGCGGCTCGTCACCGCAAATCCCAATCGCTGACAGCGATCCAGCGCCCAGGCATTTGCGCTGTGCTCCCCCTCCCCCGGATGAAAATTCAGATGATAACGACGGTAGTGGTGCAATTCATGTGCAAAATAAAAAGCCAGATGATCTGAAAAAGAGTCATAATGGTGCTGCCAGCCGTAACGGTCCTTTTCATGCAGCGGATAGACTGCATCATCCGGCAGCAGCAAGCGTATGAGCTTGAACCGTGGCGGCAGTGTATCCGGGTGCGGAAGACCAGTCTCGAGACGCCACTTTCCCGATCGCGCAAAAAATCGGTTCGGTTCCACCCATTGACGCACATACGCCGTGCCCCCCAGCCAGCGCGGATTGGAACGCAAGTAAAGGGCGATGACCAGATCCCCGGTGTCCGTATCCGCGGCAATTTTTTCAAACAGCTCGCGAATGTATTCCGGCGTCCTGCGCAGACGCATCCAGCTGTGCCGGCGCGGATAGCAGTAGAGTTGCATGTCAACCGCCCTGCTCTTTATGCTGCCCGGTTCCCACCCTTGTCAACGTCGCCCTTTCAAATAGCGGTCAAAAAAGAGCTGAGCCTTGCGGCCAACTATAGGCTCCATATCGGATTCCATGACCTTGAGCGGTGCATGCTCCGTCGCCAGCCAAACCAGATTTTCAGGCGAGCGCAACCAGCGCAGCAGATCCGGTGTCGATTCCAGCGGCGCTGCTGCAGGAATGATCATCCCATAGGCCGTTTTCAGGGAATCCAGTCCGGTTGTGTCACGGCAACAGCGCGTTAAAATTTCCACATCTGTCATGTACAGAACCGCCCGGAAAAGGGTATCTTCTACCGTGGGGCAGGGGGGCTGCTGAATGCCCAGCCACACCAGACCATCTTTCCGCGTCGCGGACAGGGCCGGCATCCCGGCGGCGAGCTGCTGCAGCAGCAGGGGCCACTCCACCATCGTGGAATCCTTGCATGCAGGGGCCTGGACAGAAAGAACCTGATAGTCGTAAGCCGCCAACCGCCGCGCCAGCCGGGCCACGGCCTCTGCATCCATTGCGACGGGTGTCAGGATGAGTATGTTTTGCGCATTTTCGTTTGATTGCGGCGGCCACAGGGTTGCAGCGATCACATGGCCGGGTGCAATAGCGAAGGTTAGCGGCACCGGTGGCGGTGACTCAACCTGGGGGCGCTGGCAGGAAAGGCAAAGAACACTCAGGATCAGGAAAGCAGCACGAGCGGATACGGACATGAGAAACTCCGGGTTTAGGGCGGCATATTTGCATAAATATAAGGCTTCGCGGGACGAAATTAAAGAAGTATTTTTGCTGCGGTGGCGGATAACCTTGCGAAGGTTTTTTTAACCTTCGCAAGGTTACAGTTTCTCCTTGCTTTATAGGACGTTGATACTTATATTTTTCCAGTTGCACGATAACCCTAACAGGAGAACCTATGGAATCCAACAAAACGTCGCTGCCGGAAAATGCATACCGGCCTTTGAAGGAGGGCGAGACCTATCACCCGGTGGTTCCAGTGGCAAAGCCATTGCCGGAGATCACGCCCTATTCACTGATTTGGGGTTTGTTTTATGCCGCGCTTTTCTCCATGGCGGCAGCCTATCTCGGATTAAAAATCGGTCAGGTTTTTGAAGCGGCCATTCCCATCGCCATTCTCGCGGTGGGCACTTCGGTTTTCCTCGGCCGCAAAAATGCCATGTCTGAAAATGTCATCATCCAGTCCATCGGCGCCGCTTCCGGCGTGGTTGTGGCTGGCGCCATCTTCACCATCCCCGCCATTTACATCCTCAACCTGGACGCCAAATTTTATCAGATTTTTCTCTCTTCACTTTTTGGCGGCTTTCTCGGTATCCTGTTTCTGGTGCCGTTCCGCAAATACTTTGTCCAGGAAATGCACGGCCAATTCCCGTTCCCGGAGGCGACTGCCACAACCGAAGTACTGGTTGCGGGTGAGGCCGGCGGCGATCAGGCCAAAGTGCTGTTGAAAGCAATGGCCATCGGAGGGTTGTACGATTTTATCATTGGCACATTTCACTGGTGGAGCGAAGTGTTCGAGAGTCGCGCCGTGCCCTTCCTGTCTACCGTAGCCGACAAGTGGAAACTGGTTTTCCGTCTCAATGTGGGCGCCGCGGTATTGGGATTGGGGTATATTGTCGGCCTGAAATATTCAGCGATCATCGCCGCCGGATCCTTTGTTTCGTGGTTTGTTTTTGTGCCGCTGGTGCATTTTTTCGGTCAGCAGTTGACCACCATCGTCGGCAGCACCGCCACCGCGCTGATCGGGGAAATGAGCGCGGAGCAGATATTCTTCTCCTATGTGCGTCATATCGGCATCGGCGGGATCGCCTGCGCCGGCATCATCGGTATTCTCAAATCTTCCAAAATCATCGGTGGCGCCATGAAACTCGCCTGGGCTGAAATCACCGGCAAACATAAAGGCAGCGGCAAAGCCACGCTGCGGACCGAAAAAGATCTCTCCATGGGCATCATCGCCGCGGGCATCGCGCTCACCGCGCTCTGCATTCTGCTGTTCTTCCAATTCGGTGTGGTTCATAACTGGACGCAGGCCATCATCGGGCTGTTGATTGTTCTGGTGATCTCATTCCTCTTCACCACTGTAGCCGCGCGCGCCATCGCCATCGTCGGCACCAACCCGGTCTCCGGCATGACGCTGATGACCTTGATTCTCAGCTCCCTTATATTGGTCAGGATCGGTATGAGCGGCCCCACCGGGATGGTGTCCGCCTTGATCATCGGCGGGGTGGTGTGCACCGCGCTTTCCATGGCGGGCGGATTCATCACAGATTTGAAGATCGGCTACTGGCTCGGCACCACGCCGATCAATCAGCAAAAGTTCAAATTCCTCGGCGCCCTGGTCGCCGCCGCCTCCGTGGGATTTGTCATCATGATTTTGAATGAAACCTATGGGTTCGTCGGGCAGGGTGCCCTGGTGGCACCGCAGGCCAATGCCATGGCCGCCGTCATCAAGCCGTTGATGTCCAATATGCCCGCACCCTGGCTGCTCTATGCCGTCGGCGCCATCTTCGCCCTCATCCTGCAAATGATCGGGATTCCGCCGCTGGCTTTTGCCCTGGGCATGTATATTCCGTTGGAGTTGAATACCCCGCTGCTGGTCGGCGGCATCATCGCGTATCTGGTATCCAGCGCCTCCAGGGATGAGGCGGTCAACAACCGCCGCCGTGAAAAGGGCACATTGATCGCATCGGGATTCATCGCCGGCGGCGCCATCATGGGCGTTGTTTCCGCCTTTCTGAAATATCTCAATTTTGAATCCGTCAGCTTTATCACACCCATCATCACCAGTGTCTGGGCGGAGAGTCATGGCGGCCAACTGCTGGCGCTGGGATGCTTTACATTAATTTGTATCTATTTCATACGGGCGGCTAAAAAAACCGAGTAACGATAGACCGGCTAATCAACAGATCGGGTATTAAACGGATCGGGTATTAAACAGATCGGGTATTAAAAAAGGGCCCTCTTGAAAAGACGGCCCTTTTTTTGTGCAGTTACGGAGGGGAGTGCATGGCAAATCCGTAAAACGCAACCTGAAACAGGAATTGTCCGGATCAGCTGTTGGCTTTTGGTTTTTCCTTTTCCATCTGATCGGCGATGGCGTTCAAGGCGTAGCGTACAGTCTTGTTGGCATCCTTGGCAGCCTGCTCACGCATTGCGGTGATCACTGAGTAATCCTTGATTTTTGCCAGGGCGTTCGCGGCGACAATGCGGGCGCCGGCATCCGTGTCGCTCTTCATCATTTCGACAAGCGGCGCCACCGCATCCTTGCAACATTTTTCGCCGAGTTTTTCAGCGGCTTTGGCGCGCACTTCCAAATTCTCATGCTTGAGATTCGCAACCAGTTTTAAACCAGCCTTGTCCAACACTTTTTCGGGCGTCGTTCCGATCGCAGCATTTGCGAGAGCCGTCCCGAATGCCAACGCCGCCACCAGGGCAGCAACCATAACCAGCAATCTAAATTGGCGTTTCATGATAAATCCTCCTGATCATTTTTAACGAGTGAAAGAGCTTTAATTGTTGCTACTCTGGCTTTTGCAACCTTCGTGCCAATTAATTGCTTTGCAGGGATATTTATTTAGTATTGTTTTTATTGATTTTAATTAATATCAAGCATCCTGGCGCACCGATCGTATATTATAAAACTGGAACGATTCCCCCACCCTGGTACCTTTGGTACCAGATGCCGGGATTGCATCCCCAGGCTGGAGACCGGGAATGTGTTGCCTTGAATGCATCCCCCACGCCCAAATGATGCTTGCAGCACGACAACAGGGATGGATTTTATCCTGCCCGGGTGAAACCAATCTCATGGCGTATTTGCCCGAAATCAGGAGACACATCCGCAGCGGGTGTGCTGGCGGAAACGGCAGATGGTTCCTCGGAAGCAAAAACTATTGCACGACAAAAAACGGGGGGGGTGTACCTGCAAGGAGGAGAACCGGAGCGGGTGGACATCGGCGAGTTCGTGGCGAAAAGATAGTACGGCGAAAGTTGCTGGACTGCTGTTATTCGATATGATATCTGGCGATTTTTTCGCGCAGGGTTTTGCGTGCGATCCCCAACTGCCGCGCCGCGGCGCTTTTATTATGTCCGGTCTGCTCGAGAATCATACGAATGTGCTGTCGTTCCAGCTCTGTGAGGTTGTTGGATGCAGGGAGTGACATGGCCGAAGCCATACGCGTCAAGGAAGGCAAAATCGCGGGATCGTTGCCCATGATCACGGCACGTTCGACCAGATTTTTCAATTCGCGGATGTTGCCGGGGAAGGAATAAGCACGCATCCACCCCAGCAGCTGCGGATGCATCCCTTTAAAGTCTTTCTGGTATTTTTGCGCATAGAAATTGAAATAATGGTGGATCAACAGGGGGATGTCTTCGGTACGATCGCGCAGCGGCGGCATGGCAATCTGCACTACATTGATGCGGTAATAAAGGTCCTCGCGGAACTCACCGCGGGCAATGGCGCCGGTCAAATCTTTATTGGTCGCCGCCAGCAAGCGCACATCACTGTATAAAGATTGCTGACCACCAATACGCTGAAACGTGCCATCCTGGAGTACGCGCAGCAGCTTGGCTTGAACAGCCAGACTCAGATCGCCAATTTCGTCGAGGAACAGCGTTGACTGATGCGCAAATTCAAATTTACCTTTCTTTTGGGCAAGGGCCCCTGTGAAAGCGCCTCTCTCATGTCCGAACAACTCGCTCTCGACCAGATTCTCCGGCAGCGCCGCGCAGTTGACAATCACCATGGGACTGTTTCGCCGCAGACTCGACTGATGGATGGCGCGCGCCACCAACTCTTTCCCTGTGCCGCTTTCGCCGGTGATGAGCACAGCGGCATCCGTAGGCGCAATCTTGGCAATTAATTTCTGAATGGATTGTATGGGCTGTGACTGTCCAAGGATTTGCGAATAAGTTTCGCTGCGCTTGTAGGGTTCCACGTCTGCAAGGGAAATTTTTTCGGGTGGAGGCGCGGTGTCAGCACGTTCGCGATTACAGCAGCGGTTGAGAAGACTCACCAAAACGCGCAGGGCATTGATCTCATCGGCGGTGTAATCCGTCCCCGACTCTTTCTTGCCAAGGGTGAGAACGCAAAGTCCATGCGGGTCGACAAAAAAAGGAATGCGCAGCTCGCAGCTGTCAGAAAGCGGTTGCATTTCCGGTTCATAGATGACAAAATATGCATCCGGCTGATCATCGGCCACCGTGATGACCTCCGCCCCGGCGCTTAAACTGGCGGACAGGTCATGGCTGCGCTCAAGGCGAGGCATGTAATGGGTCGTGGCAGAGGCATGCAGGTGCTCATCCAGGATGGGCTGGAAAGTGAGCAGATCGAAGGCGGAGAAGGAGACCGAATGGCACGAGAACAATCGCGCCACGGCGCAGACGGTGGCTGATGCAATGGTGCCCAGATCTCCCGTCTTGCAAATCTGCTCAGCCACCTCGGCCAGTTCGGCCAGCAAGGTGCTGTTATGTTGACTGGGATTCTCCACGTCTTTTATATACCCTTGTATATTGAAATTGTAATCGCCGTAACAAGAGAACATCCTTTGTAAAGTCATAAAATTTTATTAATCTGACAGGAAAAGGAGGAACTTACCTTAGGTCATGGAACCTGTCTTTTAGTATCTTCCTCCTGTCAGGTTAAAGTCGAGGAATAACCTGGTGATATTACACCGTATCTCACAAGACTGATGTTACCTGGCAATGATTTTTTTTACAAAGGAGTTTTTCATGTTTTACTATCTAGGTTTGGACGTCAGTAAGGGGTATGCTGATTTTGCGATTTTAAACGAACGAATGCAACCCCTTGTCCAGAGTTTTCAACTGGATGACACCCCAAATGGTCACAGCCACTTGGGAGAATTTATCCATGAGCTTTTCGAAAAAAATCCGGATTTGATACTTTACGCTGGAGCGGAAAGCACCGGTGGATACGAAAACAATTGGCTTGATTGTTTTAAAAAGCTGCAAAGGTGTTATCAGATCAAAGTAGCCCGCATAAATCCTAAAGGTATTCACCATCATCAGAAAGCTAAATTGAACCGGACGATTACTGATCCCATCTCTGCGCGTTTGATCGCCGAGTACCTGTTCAGCTACAAAGATATCATTCAGTTCGACCAACCGGATGAGACCTATACGCTCAGGAAGCAATGGACTCTGATAGAACTGTTGAAGAAACAAAAAACACAGTTATTGAATCAGTTAAATGGTTTGATCTATCAAGCTAATCCAGAAGTTATGATTTATTGCCGCCATGGTTGGCCAAGGTGGCTTCTCGATTTGCTCCATAACTATCCAACCGCAAAAGAACTATCTATCGCAGATATTGATCAACTTACTAAAATACCACATGTTAACGCAAGCAAAGCTAAAAAAATATTATTGCAGGCCCGGCAAAGTGTTGCTTCAGCTACTGATACTGTAACTCAGGGAATGATCAAAACCATCATTGAAGAAGTGGTTCACAAGGAAGCTTTGATCGAATTGCATAAAGAGAAAATGCTCAGTAGCTGTTCTCTAAAAGATGTTGAGCTTTTATCCTCCATTACCGGCATCGGCAAATACTCCGCCGTAGGGCTGATCATTGAGATCGGCACTTGGATGAGGTTCCCATCGGCGAAGAAAATGGCTTCCTTTTTTGGTGTACATCCCATTTTCAAACAAAGTGGAGATAAAACCTGGGCCGTACGGATGAGCAAGCAAGGCAGCGCAGAAATAAGATCCATATTATTCATGTCCGTACTGGTGGCTATACGGCACAATCCAGTAATCCATGCACGGTATATTGAGAGCTTGGCACAGAATAAGTGTAAAATGTCGGCTATAGGTGTTTGCATGCACAAACTATTGCGTATTGTTTATGGTGTATTAAAAAGCGGCGTTCCCTTCAATCCAGAAATAGATCAAGCCAATAGAACCAAACGGCCGGTGCGACAGAATCCAAAAGAAAAAACAACCAGAAGATTTCAATCCATGGATGAAAATGCACCAGTTTCGGCCAGACAAAATAAAAAAAGGAAAGAGCTGAACCAGTCCCATGATGATCAAATCATCGAATGCGGGATCATGGCTCAAGCTCTCTCCTAGGCACTACCAGAATCTCGCAAATTTTAAGAATTTTTCAAAGAACTTTTTAGGGGGCATCTCCATAGCCCCCACTTTATACTTGACTTTCAACGGAATAACTAAAAGA
>CAUJEL010000124.1 GCA_963169875.1 Candidatus Zhuqueibacterota bacterium | reverse complement strand
ATTGTCACAGAAATAGTACAACTGGCGTGAAAATATGACACTCTGAATCCAGCCGGCTCGGTTACTGCAAAATCCCACTTGCTGAACCCTTCCTGGTTATGCAACAAAAATGATTGACAGTATGGGCATGCCTGAAAACGTACCGCTTCCAGCCAAATGCCGGACACCTCAAAGATGTCCGGCATTTATTGACCAGTTTACCAAAGGATATCACTAACTTTGCAAAGCATCCGCATGCCGCTGACGTTTCATCCCGGATCGGATGTAAAAACCTGCCATGGCCAATTGCGGGCGTATACTACGCGTAAACGGAGATTTAAGGCACTTCGCAGACTGGGAGTAAATTCAAAAAAGCATGCAAATGAACAAGTTAATTTTTTGTCTGAATCCAGGTGTTCGTTAAAGACCTTGAATAATCCAAATTATGGAGATCCTGGTGGATGGAAGACCAGGTTATTCTGGGGCCTAATTCTAATAGTACATCACTTTTTCATGCTTTTATCTGGCGCTCATCCTGAGCTTGCAGTTTTATGGCTGGTTGCGAGGCTGTCGGGCTCTGCTTCCCATCAAAAAGACTGACCTGAACCGGGTGCGGTACATGCGAATGAATATATGAGCGGATGCGTTCAGACTCATCCGGAGTGACCGGCATCTAACGAACCTTGTTGATTGGTTCAGCCTCACTTTTGAAGGTGACTTGAGAGACCAAGGAACTGTCCGGATTCTGGTAAAGAATTGCTGATTCAAAATTCACTACGCTCCTGAACAATCTGAAAAATTGCGTTCCATCAGCACAATCACCGAGCCTGCTTGATCGCTGAGAATGATCATTTTCCCCGTGTTATCTTGTTACATGCCAGGTAAGTTGGCAAACAGCAGAACAAGGAAAAGTATCATTTTTTTCATACCGGAACCTTGTTCAAAAATTTAGTTTTGCAAACATTCAATTACTATCTGAGCACGCCTAATCCTTGTAGGAAAGCTGTTGGTGGGTATGCTGAACCGGCCGGAATTGCAATGGAGAACAAACGAACGCCACTGAATCCACGCCTTTCGGGACGTCCGGGTTTGACAGCATCTGAAAACCACGGGGGAGTTACTCATAGGCATTCTATCTACTGATTTGCAGTTGGAGGCAGCTTGTCCGACAAACCACGATAACAGTTGCACAAACCAGCATCCCGGAATTGCCGCCGCGCAATTCCGGGGTGCCTGCGGTAATTTTTCTTATTTGATAAACACCATCCTGATTATTTTGTGAGATTCTCCTGCAGTCAAATGGCACAGGTAGACGCCTGCGGCGACCACACTGCCGCTGTCATCGCGGCCATCCCATTTCGCGCTGTGATACCCGGCTGTTTCCACACCCTGATGCAGTAATCGCACCCTGGCGCCCGTGATGGAGTAGATCTCCAGGGCCGTGTGCGCAGCTGCAGGCAGGGCATAGGAAATCACGGTCTCCGGGTTGAATGGATTGGGGAAATTCTGCGCCAGGGTGATCTCATCGGGCACTTTAGCGCTGATTGGCGGCTGCATGACCGGAATGGCTTCGCCCGGGGCTTCTGTGCTGCACACACTTTGCACAGTGTAGCCCTGACTCACATCATCAGCAACCGCATCCCCTCCAAGAAAGATGGGCACGACAATCTTGAATTCCGTCGCGTTTGAATGGCCGGCGGCATCCGTCACAGAGAGATGCAGGGTATAGGTACGCCCGTTGCGATTGCCCGCGCGTTCCTGGCGCAGCTGCACCATGCGGCAATCCCCGGCAATGACGATATCGTTCAGCGTCGTGCCATCACCGCCGCCCTGCAGGATGTCCTCTTTTTCATCGCTGCTCACTTGGGTCAGCACCACCCGCTCTGGCAAGATCGATTCACAATTGTCCAGCACAGCCAGGACAATGCTGTCCAGTGAAATGGAGCGGTACTCATGATTCGGCGGCCACAGCACGATGGAATCAGCTCGCACCATAATACGCGGCGCCTCGAGATCCTGAACAGTGACCATGAACGATTTCTCACTCCTGTTGTCGGCCGCATCGGTCGCCGTACAGGTCACGATGTTGGCGCCAGCCTGAAAGGCACTCCCGGATGGCGGCGTGCAAGTGATCTGTGTCTCGCCACATCCATCCGAAGCAGTAACGGTAAAAGTGACCACCGCGGAACATTCGCCGGGATCATTGGCTACTACGATACCCTCCGGACAGTCAATGACCGGCGCTGTGCGATCGACCAGCGTGACTGTCTGGGCGCAGCTGGCCTGGTTGCCGTTGCCATCCACCGCCGTATAGGTGATAACATGCGCACCTGCCCCCCGAAATGTGGCTGGCAGCGGCGGATCACTGATCACGGTGGCGCCACAAAAATCTGAAGCCGTTGCCGCAGGGCCGGTATAGGTCGCCTGACAGGCTTCGTTGGTTTCGAGCGTCACCGCCTCCGGGCAGTGAATAACCGGCAGGGTATTGTCCACGACCGTGACCATGGCCTGACATTGGGAGACGCCGCCCTGGTCATCCGCCACGGTGAGCGTCACCAGGGTATTTCCCATCGGATAAGGACCGGCCGGATCCTGTGAGAGGGTGATGGGATCGCCATCGGGATCAGAGCTGCCATTATCGACAGACGCATCGGCCATGCATTGAGCGCCCGCGGAGACCGTGACATCTTTACACAGGGCTGCCGGTGGCTGATTATCACAAAGATCTCCGATGCCATCGCCGTCGCTGTCGACCTGATCGGGATTGGGAACAAGCGGGCAGTTATCCAATACATCCGCAATTCCGTCGCCATCGGCGTCATTAACCTGATTGTCGCAAAGGTCCCCGATACCATCGCCGTCCATATCCGCCTGGTCCGGATTGAAAATGCCGGGGCAGTTATCGCAAACGTCGCCGATGCCGTCAGCCAGGGTTGTGTGACCATAATTTATTTTGAAATTATGGAAAACGCCATAACAATTGGTGCCCCAGCCCGTGCTGGAAGTATACATGCTGATCCAGACGTACACAGAACCTGGCACTTCGCAGGAGCTCAGATAGGTCCATGAAGATGCGCTGGCATTTTTGGCAAAAGATTGCACCATGTTTCCGACCCGTACGAGCCGCAACATCACGTTGCGTTCTGTGGCGCCGCTGTACTCTATCCAAGGTGCATAAGTGAAAAAATGATCAGTGCCGTTGTGGAGTCCGGAATCGAAGAACTGCGTCCCGTTGTTTACGCGAAGCAGCGCATAATAATTGCCGCTCAGCGTTGCCCGGTCCAATTCAATCTGGATGTCGAAATTGCCATCCAGGAGCCATTTCCCTTGAGAATAGACGGTGCTGCCCTGCCAGGCAGCCGGATAGCGGAAACTGATCTTGACGCCGTTCTCGATGCTGAGTGTGATTTGCGCCGGATCATTATTATGGCCGTACCACTTGTAGGAATCCAGGTCCGGTCCGGCAAAGGTATCGGAAGGATTTTCGTCACCTTGATCAGGATTGAACTGGTAAGGGCAATTATCACAGGCATCGCCGATACCATCACCATCTGAATCGCCCTGATCGGGATTATAGTGATACGCACAGTTATCCTGGGCATTCTCAATGCCGTCTTCATCGGAATCCAGAGCGCCGGGGATGGGAAGTTGCGCCGGTGGTTTGGCGCAGGACGGAGTTCCAGCGGGCACGGGGTTTTCCGGGAAAAGCGTCGGGCCGGGACCATGGCTGCCGGCCTCCGCCTTGCCAAAAATGATGCTGTCGAGCGAGGAGGCATCGCGCGATTGTTTGAAAACAGCCCGCACTATTTTCGGACCACCATTGCAGTCCACACCATAAAATCCATTGATGGCCACGCAGGCGGTGTTGTTCGCATCGACATCCCGTCCCAAACCCGGCAGGCCGGCACTGGCGCGAGTCACGCGGAAGGTGCTGCCATCCTCCAGGGTCACATACAGCCCTTTGATGCCATCGGCATCGTCGACCCAATCACCACCGATAAAAGCGCCCACGGCATCCACAGGTGTCGAAAAGGTCAGGGTGACAATGGATACGGTATGCTCAGCGAGATTCCCGTATCCCCAGTCAATGCGATAGGAAGCGGAAACGGATCCGCCGGCCGAGCCCTGCGGGCTTACCGGGCGATAATGCTGCGTGGTTGGATAGATGTAGGTGTAACCGGACAAGGTGAATGAGGCCAGCCCCGGGAATTTGGCGGCAATTGTCGCAGGCGTGCGCTCATCCTCTGGATCGAAACTGATATGACTGAAGGGCAGCCCGTCAAAATCCATGGCATTATTGAAAATGACCGGACTTTGTGCTGCAGTAATTCCCGGAGACGTGAAAATAAAAAATACTGCAAGTAGCAATACGAGTGGCCACACGACAAATCCAGGGCCAAAAGACTGTTTTGGGCTTGCGTTGTACATGGTCTTACCCCTCCTCACGAATGGTGACGACGCATGGACGATCAATCCTCCCGAAGAAAATACGCGACCGTGGAAGTATGATAATCCCCACAATTTTTATAACGTGATAGTTTACCCGGCAGGTGCTGATAAAAAATGGCGGAAAGTAAATGAAATGATCAGTTGTACGAGGAGGAAAGAATCGTTGATCGTGGTGGCAACGGACAAGGTTGTTGGAGTGCCATTTTTGATGGAATCAAAATCCATACATTTAGATGGCCCGCTCACCTCCTGTTTTTGGGGGAAATTTTATTGGGAAAAAAGTGCAGCTGTGCCCGACCTGATGCAAGATGGATTATGCTGCCGTTCTTTTGCTTGGCATAATGATATGAAGAAGGATACGTACGTACTACGCTCCCCTTCGGGTACCTCACGCCTGCCAAAAAGTTTGTTAAGCACCTCATCATTTGTAATATAATAAAGCAGCGATGAATGTCAAGCAAAATGTGATCCAGCTAACAAAATGAGTGATTACAGGTCACCTGTTTTATTGAACATCCGCTGAAGCAAACGCCGTCGAACCCATCTGCAGTTATTGCAGAATTTCTGGAAAACCGCCATCTTGATACCAGGCGAACATTCTGCACCGCGGCAGCGGGTGGAAGGGTTGATTGATTTACAAAGCAACTTGCGGGGCCTGCAAAAAGTAAGCGGGCGGCAACGACCTGCCCGTCACCGCCCGGAAATAATCATACCCGGTTGCCTTAACCTTGCGAAGGTTCCCAACCATCGCAAGGTTGCCTGTTGTGCACCAATCGCTCAGTCTTGGAAAGCATTATTATTAATTCCAGTACTCCAGTACCCGCGCTGTTGGATCCGCTACCACCATTTCCAGAATATTGTCGGCGTCGATATCGGCGATGCCGAGCAACATCCATTCCGTGCCGAATTCATGCATAAACCCCTTGATGGTGAGGATTTTGGGCGCCACCAGACGGCCGTTCTGGCGTCCGGCAAAAACAAGGTCGCTAAAGCCATCGTCGCTGAATTTTGTGACACGATAGGCGCCGAGAAACGCGAGATAGGGAGACGAGGCGTCCATCCATCCGGCGGGCAATGGAACGTCCCACCGCTGATTCCGGTCCTTGCCGCTGATGATTTTAATCATCGGCGCCGGACCGCTGCGCTTGATGATAAAAAAATCATCCACGCCATCTTCGTTGAAATCGCGGCTGGCCTCGGCCGATCCATCCGACAGGGTGATCTCATCAGCCCAGACGATCTCTCCGGTGCTGGTGTCAATCAGACCCCGCGGCATCGGTCGCACCCCTTCGATCCGCTCTTCGAGATAAAATGCTTCCTGGCTGTGAACGGCCGCGCCAGCCAGCAGCCAGACGGCCAATACGATAGTAAAATAGGTCATCCGCTTCATGGATATCTCCTTTTATATACTCTTTCATCCAAATCAGTTCGCCGGTTCAACTTTTATCCGGCCCTCTATTTGACCAGCGTCATATAGCGCGTCTGTGTGTGCGCGCCCGACTGCAGACGATAAATGTAAAGACCGCTCGGCACCGCCCGGCCGGCACGATCCTCACCCGACCAGGTGACATGGTGTTCGCCGGCGACCTGCCGTCCCGCTGCCAGTTCCGTCACCAGCTCGCCGCGCACATTGTACACCGTCAGCCGCACCTCCGCATCCGCCGCCAGCGCATAACGAATGGTGGTGGCGGGATTGAAGGGATTGGGATGATTCTGCCGCAGCGTAAACCGCGTTATCTGCGCATCATCATCCAATTCCACGCCGGTGGTGGCAGGCATGCCCCAGACCTGCAGCGTGCTGTCGCCAGAGTCGACACCAATGATCTCGACGCCGCCGTCGCCATCCAGGTCGGCAGTGAAATACATTTCGAAATCGTCCGAGATCCTGAAAACCTGCGCCGCCTGCGCGCTGGCCAGGGTGGCGCCGGCTGATTGGGTGCCGTTCATTCTGCGGTAGTTAGCGCCCGGATCGGTCATGATGACCAGATTTCTGCCCAGCAGAATCGATTTGACGCCCCTGCCGCCAAGATCGTGGAAGCCGTTGAAAGTGAGATCCTGCAGCGAATAGGATGAGATCAGGACATCTTTCAATTCGTACCTGTAAGCGGTTTTGTCCTGCACCGGATCATAGATTTGTATCCCGGAGATGCCGCCGGCTCCGTCTCCAACCAACTGCAGAAAGTCGAGTCCATACAAGTCGTCGAAATCCATATCGCCGTTGCTGGCGATCATGCGCTTGCGCAGAGCGGGCAGAAAGCCGCGCGGCCCCGCGAATTTCAACTCAAGCGGCGAGTCGGAGACAGCAGCCAATTGCGACGTCTCTTCAGAACCCTCGTGCCCCGGCACCGCTGCTGGTGCGGTGGTGCTCTTCATCGAGGTCGCCGGAAACCCGTAAATGTGCAGTGCTTTTTGGGCGTCGTCATAAAGTCCCAGATCCATGCGGCCGTCGCGGTTGACATCGGCCACGATCCAGGCAATGAGAGCGGCCAACTCTTCATCCGTCGCGGCCAGAACAATGGGATCTCCGAGACTGATTTCGATCAGCTTGAAATCCTTCGTTCGGGTATTGACGAAAACGCCATCTCGCTTGCCGTTGCCGTCGAAATCGGCCCAGCCCAGCAGATTGTAATCAAAGACCTCATCGCCGAAATAGGATTTGAGGCCAATAAGAATGGCGATGATGCCGCGGGTCTTGCCGTCGCGCACCGCCAGGTCTTTGGGCTCGCCTCCGGCATCATCGCGGATCATCACCAGATCAGCGACGCCGTCGCCGTTATAGTCGCTGGAAAGATTGAGGGATAGCGACTCCGTCGGCAGCGTTTCTTGCGCTACACCTTTGATCGTATACATCAATGCGGGCTCAGCCGCCGTCGTCCCGGCTGGCGTGCCCAGCCAGGACGCAAGGGCTAATAGATGCAACCATTTGGTTTTCATAAGCGTTCCTCGATTGCATGAGTCTTTGTTTTTTATTTCGTTTTTACGAAGTTATATTTACAATAAACGCTGCGCTGCAATAGCTTATTCCATCCGGGTTTCCATCAGGGGGGCACGTTTGAGTATAAAATTGCGGCGTCGAAAATATCCTTGCGAAGGTTGAGAAACTTCGCAAGGATCGGGAAATATTTCTTGCCGGATTGTAACTTTTGCGGGTATATTCCATATTATCTATAAAACAGGATGAGGATGAACGATTTTCACGAACTATATACCCGCTACGCGGCGGACATTTACCGCTTCGCCCTGTTCCTCTGCGGCGATGCGGCCGAGGCAGAGGATATCACCGCCGAGACCTTCGCGCGCGCCCTCACCGGCAAGGCGCCGCTGCGGTCGGCCACGGTCAAAGGCTACCTGCTCACCATCACCCGAAATCTCCATCTCGAGTCCCTGCGGCGCCGCAAACGGCTGACGGCCCTTTCCCCGGAGCTGTTGGAAACGGGTACACCCCTGGAACAGGCCGTGAGCCACAAAACCGAATTAGAGGCGCTGCAAACCTATTTGCAGACGTTCCCCGAGGTGGATCGCGCCGCGCTGTTGCTGCGGGCCGATGGCCTACCCTATGCTGAAATCGCCAAAGCGCTCCACATCTCACTGGCAGCGGCCAAAGTCAAGGTGCACCGGCTGCGGCTGCGACTGGCTGAATGGCGGGCTGATCGCGAAATGACAGAACCAAATAACCATGGAGAAATCAATGGCATCCGTTCCACGAAACGTCATTCTTGATTTACTGCCGGCCTATATTGCCGGCGAGGCGAGCGCAGAGACGCGAACCCTGATCGAAGAGTACGCACAGCACGATCCGCAGATCGCCCGGTTGATCCGCGCGGGCAAACTGGCACCCGAGGTCATTCCATCCCGGACCACCGCACCGGATGATCTGGAGATGAAGACGATCAAAAAGGTCCGCAGCAGCATCCGCCGCCAGATGCTGTACGTCGCACTGGCCACCGCATCCATTTTGATGATCCCCCTGCTGGCGATGCAGTTCGGCAACGAAGTCAACTGGAGCCCCTTCGATTTCATCGTCATGGGCATCCTCCTGTCAGGCACCGGGCTCACCTATGTGCTGATATCGAGGGCTTCGGACAGCCTCGCTTACCGGCTCGGTGTCGGCGTGGCGGTGGTGGCGGGATTGCTGCTCATGTGGGTCAACCTGGCTGTGGGCATCATTGGCTCGGAAGACAATCCCGCCAATGCCCTCTACGTTGGTGTGCTGCTGGTGGGTTTGCTGGGCGCCGCGCTGGCGCGTCTCAGAGCGCGCGGGATGGCGCGCGCCCTGACAGCGACTGCAGTAGCCCAGATGCTGGTCCCGGTGATCGCGCTGATCGTGTGGCGGCCGACACTGACAGACCCTCCTGGCCTGGTCGGCGTCTTTATGCTGAACGCGTTTTTCGCGGCCATGTTTGTGGTGTCGGCGCTGCTGTTTCAACGCGCCAGCGAATAATCCTCAAATGACCCTCCGGGAGGTTCGCACCCTCCGCAAGGATTTACCGTACCGTGCCGGGCATATACCCGGCACTGCTATTTTACGGTGAAAATTTGCTGCCTTTTTGTTGAAAAATAGCTATATTGCCAGAAAGATAAAACCCACAGGACGATTCATGAAAGCTCCGCATACAAGTCAACAAATACGCTGTCTCTGCCTTGTGACCATACTCCTGACATCATTCCCCGCCCGTGCACAAAGCTGGAACGACGTCCATCCCGGCCTGTTCGAAGCGGACGGCACCCCGCATTCCTTGCACCAGCCGCATGGTGTCACCAGTGTGACGATCAACGTCACCGCGTACGGCGCCGATCCCGCCGACAACAGCAGCGACGACCGCCCCGCCATCGAGGCCGCGCTCGCCGCCGCGCAGACAAGCGATGAGCTCTATTTTCCGGCCGGCGTCTATAACCTCTATTCCGTCAAACCAACGGACAAGACGGTTCATTTTGTCCTCAAATCGGGCGTCAACTGGCGCGGCGACGGCCCGAATAAATCCATCCTGCGCTCCGAATTCAGCGACCAGACCATCGCCCGCTTTCTCAAACTGCGCGGCCTGGAAAATATCGTCATCAGCGGACTGACCCTGACCTCGGCGTTCAAGGGCCCCTATTCCACCGATGTCAATGTGAACAATCCCGCGGCCGCCGGACCGCAATACGTCATCAGCATCGAGGACAACAACGGCTGGCCCAGCGCCAACATCACCGTCGATTCGGTTCAAGTGGAGAACTATCGCGTTCACGGCGTGCGCCTCTCCAACAGCCACGATGTCATCGTGCGCCGCTCGACGTTCCTCAACGCCACGGATGTGGGCGGAGGCGGTGCCGGCTATGGCGTCTCCATTCAGGGCAACAGCCTGCCGGACAACGCCTCCAGATTCAATGTGGTCGAGCACTGCCGCTTCATCGGGCCCTACATCCGCCATGCCATCCTGCTGCAGTACGCCACCCACAACAACGCGGTGCGCTTCAATGACTGCGACAACACCCGCCTCGATGCCATCGACCTCCACGGCGAGGACGAGTATCTCAACGAGATTCACGACAACCGCGTCGAAAACGTCACCACCGGCGCCGGTGTCGGGGTTGGCAATACCGGCGCGACGCACGACAGCTCCGGACCCTTCAATTACATTCACCACAACTTGTTCATCAACTGCCGCGAAGGCGTCAAGGTCTATCTCGGTTCGCCGGACACGCGTATCGAGCACAACGAGGTCACCGGCTCGCAAGTCAGCAGCGGCAAGGGCATTTACATCCTCAACGGCCCGCGCACCATCGTCAGAGGCAACCGGATTCACGACAATCCCGGTTCGGGATTCAGCGGCATCTATCTGCAATACGACAACGGCGAGAACGGTAAAAACACCGGGCCGCCACAGGATGTCCGGATTCTCGAAAACAGCATTTTCAACAACGCCTACGGCGTACGCCTGATGTCCGGCGTGCGCATCATCTACGATGACAACGATGTCCATGATAATCCCTCCGGCAATTTTTACGCTGCCGCCTCGGTGACGATCTACAAATGGCTGGATGTTCAAACCGTCGGCTCAGGCCGCATCGAATTCGCACCCGAAGGCGGCAGCTATCCCAGCGGCACACAGGTGGCGCTGACCGCCCGGCCGCTTGCCAACTGGCGCTTTGACCACTGGGAAGGCGATTTGACCGGCGTTGAGAATCCGGCGACCCTGCGCATGGATCAATCCTTGCACATCAGCGCTGTTTTTACTGCCAGGAGCGGCAGCGACGAGGTCAATTTGCTGGTGCAGCTGGATGGCAACGGCAGGGTGCTCCTCGATCCGGCGGGGGGCGTCTATGAACGCGGCACTCGGGTAAAAGTGCAGGCCGAAGCGGACGCGGGCTGGAAATTTTCGCACTGGAGCGGAGATCTTGAAACCACGGCGATGGTTGATTCGCTCATCATGGATGCGGACAAGACCATCACCGCCCATTTCGAGCAAAAAACGCTCTATAAAATAATCATGTGGATCGTCGGTAGCGGCGCTGTGCAATTGGATCCGCCCGGCGACAGCTATGCCGAGGGCACGCAGGTCATCGTTACCGCAGTGCCCGCCGCGGGATGGCAGTTCAAGAACTGGGACGGCGCCTTGAGCGGGGGGGAGAATCCGGACACCCTGATCATGAATGAAGAGAAAGCGGTCATGGCCGTGTTCACACAAGAGACCGGAATCATCAGCCATAACCAGGCAGAGCATTTCGAGCTGCCGCAGAATTATCCCAATCCGTTCAACAGCAGCACCTGCATCTCTTTTTCCCTCGAAGCAGCGGGACCGGTGCGCATTGACATCCTCAACACCCTGGGCCGCACCGTGCGCACGCTGGTAGATCAGATGCTGGCGCCGGGGCGCCATCGTTTCACCTGGGACGGTTACAATGAGGCTGGAGAAGAAGCGGGCGCGGGGCTCTATTTCTGCCGCATCACCACGGCGCAGGGCACTAAACGGATCAAGATGTCGCTGTTGAGGTGATTTGAGGCGGTTTGCTGAAAGGGGTGAGAAGGTCTTGCGCCATCTCAGAAATAGGGAATGAAAACCATCAAACCTATGCAGGCCGCGGCGACGGCGCAGATCAGCACCGCGGCGGCGGCGATATTCTTGGCTTTTTCCACCAGCGGATGAAATTCGGGGCTGGCCACATCGCACAAAAACTCGAATGCGGTGTTGATGGCTTCGGCGGACCACACCAGGGCGATGGCGATGATGACATGAATCCAGTCCGCAGTGGACAAACGCAGGGCAACGCCTGCAGCCACGACCGCCACGGTGGCGATCAGATGAATCCAGACATTGTGCTGGGTGATGAGCATCTGCCAGATGCCGGTGAAGGCATAGCCAAAGCTGTCGATGCGGCGGCGCAGGAAAGATTTTTTCATGGTTTGCATGGTGAATAGGTTTTTTAATAAAAGTTATATTGGGTTGCCCCAATCGTACGCCGGTATTCCCGAGTTTGTAGTTCTGTCTTTAGACGGCATATGTGCCAGCTAAAGCTGGAACTACGAACGCACGATAACCAAACTTAATCTTTTACCGCCGAGCGCAGAGATGCGCAAAGAAAAGAAAAATATAAAATTGGCATAGATAGCAACTTTTATGACCGAGATGAAATTCTGATCAGAACTTGTTCGATAAACCCAATATAATCGGCTCGGCGGCCTCGGCGGTCTATGA
>CAUJEL010000123.1 GCA_963169875.1 Candidatus Zhuqueibacterota bacterium | reverse complement strand
GCACCACGGCGATCCTGGTGAACAAATCATCGGCCACCCAGTATTTGCGAATATAACTGTCATAATTATTCGCCCCGATGCCGATGACGGGGTGATCTTCGAATATGCGCAGAGCCACCTTGGCGGTGGTGAGACGGGTTTTCGCGGAACCGCCATCATCACTGGTCAGACGCGTGTACACCAGATCTCCATAGATGACCATGACAGCCGCCACCAGCACGGCCGCGATGGTGATGCGTTTCAGGGTGCGCATGGTGATCAGACCACGACTGATGATATATACCAGCGCCAATCCCATGCCCAGCGCATAGGGGCCCCAGACACTGCGCGATTGCGTCAGAATCAAGGCCACCAGGCCGCCCAGAGAGGCAAGGAAGGCCAGCGTGAGAATGGAGCGCTTGCGTGTCGTCAACATCAATACCGAAGCGACCGGCAGGATAAAGCCCAGATAACGGGCGAAACCGTTGACGTTGCCCACGGTTCCACCTGCGCGCAGATAGACATGGGCGCCGGTGCGGTACTGTACAAACCGGCTCGTCTCCTCCGTGCCGACCAGGCCCAGATCAGTTCCCAGATAGTTTTGCAGCATCATGATGACCGACTCCAGAAAAAGTCCCAGGAACAAGGCGGTCAGCACAATGGTCAAATCCTGCTCGGAACGGATATTGTTGGCGAGGTAAAGGAAAAAGATCAGCATTTTTATGTATACAATGGTATCAAACAGACTCAATGCCACATTCTCAGCCGCCAGCATCGAAACCACGCACATGGCGATCAGGGAGATGGTGGGCAAGGCAATGGCCGGAAACAACTTTATCCGCGATTGATGGCGCTCCCGCACCGCACGGATGAGCCATTGCACCAGCAGAATCGTGAGCAAAATTTCTGTGGTGCCCAGGGCCACCCCATCGTGTCCGGCGATGCTGCGTTGATAGAAGAATTTATAGTCCACGCCGAGCGGGATCAGGAAAAGCATCCACCACATCACAAATCGCCGCATGTCCTTGGCGATGGCGAGGATAAACGGCAGCAGCAAAGCCAGGAAGCCGAATACCGCCCAGCCACTTGGCAACCCCCAGATGAACCATGCCGCGGCGGAAACACCAATACCGATGCAGGTCAGAGTCAGGAGGAAGATGGCGTTTTGCAACGAGAATCTGTTATCACTTAAGCTCTGCATATCATTATCCATTTACTGTTACAACTGACGAGCGGCAAAACCGCATAGATGAGTGCAGCCGCCTATTTATTAGACCAGTGGTTTATAATACCCATCCGGAATGCTCAACTTGTGACGGTTCAAAGCGACACCGAGAAGATTGGCCTGGGCGACGGACAGTTTGCGTTTGGCATTCTGAGCCATCTCCCAGCGCGTCTGTCCGGCGCGAACCACCAGGATCACACCATCGGTCAGCGAGGAAATTGTCAAGGCGTCGACATAGTTGAGAACCGCCGGAGAATCGATGACGACATAGCGAAACTCTTCACGCCATTCTTTCACCATATCACGGAATTTATCCGAAGCGATCAAATTCGCGGGTTTGCCCTGTGCCTTGCCTGCGGTGATGACTTTAAGATCACCCTGGCGCAGACTCTTGGCGACATAGCGCCAGTCCATGTTTTTCTCGATGATTTCAGCCAGACCGTCTTCGACCTCGATGCCGAAATAACGGTGCAGACCTGGGTTGTTCAAGTTGGCATCCACCAGCAGAATCCCGCCCTCTTTTTTACCATGGATCAGAGCGCGCGCATCCTCTTTCTGCATATAGTCGGAGAATTCGGTCTGAAAGATATGCTCCGCCTGAAGACGATCGCGGTTGGCCGTTTGTGGACGCCGTTCAGCGGCGCGATTGGCCTGTTTGACGCCTGCTTCGACATTTTTCTCGAGTCCATTGGCCATGAGAAAAGCCAGAAAGGTGGCAATGGTGGAGGAGCCTTCTCCGGGGGTGGAACTCATGATGGATAATACACGCATCTGTCCGCGCAAACCGGCAATGCGGATGTACTCCCGCAAATCATAGAAATCACTCAGAATTTCATTGGGTAAATCAAAGGAGAACACCCGCCCATTGCCCGCTTTCTGATCAGGTGACCAGGGCGGTGTTGCATGTCCCTCTTTGGCATCGATTTTTTCCAAAGCATCAAAAATCGCACTCATGATGACACCTCATTTTTTACGACGTAAACAAATAAAATAGCTAGTTAATCGACAATCTGCCCAGATCCAGGCCGTCAAATCCATCGGCAATTTCCAGTTCCAGGACTGGTTCTGCGCGCTCACGCTGCCGGGGTATCTGCGGCCAGGCCGCCATGGCTGCCTCGGGAACGGGCGGCGCTGCAGTTGCTCTCTTGATCCCGGCATCGGGCTTTTGTTCCGCAACTGCCTCAGGAACGGGCGCTGTTGCATCCGCGTTTTTGATGCCGGCATCAAACTTTTGTTCCACGGCTGCCTCAGGAAGGGGCGCTGTTGCATCCGCCGTTTTGATCCCGGCATCCGGCTTTTGTTCATCCTCTGCCTGTGGCGGTGCTGCGGGCGCAGGCGTCTGCAGCGGTTGCGCGTTTGCCGGCGCCGGCGGTGCGGACATCACGTTTCCCTGATGCAGCATATCC
>CAUJEL010000122.1 GCA_963169875.1 Candidatus Zhuqueibacterota bacterium | reverse complement strand
AAGTAGCCGTGCACTCCGAGTGCATGGTAAATCAAACTGGTAGACATAGTATTTGCTCCTTTCCTTGCTTGTCACTTGGAAAGTAATACTGTGTCTACCTTTTTTTCAACTAAAAAAAGTACGCATTATTCGGATGAACCTCAAATATTTTTCGATTATTATAATAAAAATAGCTCGGCGGCCTCGGCGCGCTCGGCGGTTTATGAATAGAACAGGTTAGATATTTAGACATTAAAAAGCCGCCCCAATCGCCCTTGGAATGCATTCCGGGGGTGTTAAAACGCACTTGAGAATAAAAACCATCGCAGCGCTGCAATCAGGATTGAATAATAAAAGGTCCCCAACTCTTATGAATGATCAGATTTCCCAGGACCCGGAAGAAAAACCGGAGTTTGCGCACTATGGCGTGGCCTCCTCCGATCTGGCTCATGTCATCATCGAATTCGCCAAACCGATGCTGGAGCAGTGCGGAACCTACAACCGCCGCGAGGAAGCCATCTCATACGCGATCCTCGCATGGAATCTCAGCCTGGAAAATGCCGCGGAGCAGGAACGGCTGCGCCGGGACATTGAAAGCCAGGTTCCCGAATCAGACCGTGACGAGATTCATGCGTTGTTCGATTATCTGATCAAACGCAAACAGGAATTTTATGCGGACAACCGCTTTTATATATTGGAGTACACGCTCACCCCATCGGGCGATGGCATGCGCATCGAGATGAGCACGCGCTACGTCCCGCGATCTTAATGACAGGAGACCGAATATGACTTACCAGGCAGCATCGCAACGCTATGATGAGATGATCTACCGCCGCTGCGGCCGCAGCGGTTTGAAACTGCCCGCCATCTCATTGGGATTGTGGCACAACTTTGGCGGCGTCGATTCACTGGAGACGGGACGGGCGATTCTGCGCAAGGCCTTCGACCGCGGCATCACCCATTTTGATCTCGCCAACAATTACGGTCCGCCGCCGGGATCAGCTGAAGAAAATTTTGGCAAGATTCTCGCGCAGGATCTCAAGCCCTATCGCGACGAGTTGATCATCTCCTCCAAAGCGGGTTATCTGATGTGGCCGGGGCCCTATGGCGAATGGGGATCCCGCAAATATCTCATCGCCAGCCTCAATCAGAGTCTGCGGCGCATGAAATTGGAATATGTCGATATATTCTATTCGCACCGGCCCGATCCGGAGACGCCGCTGGAGGAGACCATGGCTGCGTTGGATCAGATCGTGCGCAGCGGCAAGGCGCTCTACGCCGGCATTTCCAATTATTCCGCGGAGATGACACAGCAGGCAACCTTTATATTGCGGCAGCTGGGTACGCCTTGTCTGATTCATCAGCCGGTGTACAATATGTTCAACCGCTGGATCGAAAACGGCCTCACCGAGGTACTGGAACAGGAAGGGATGGGCTGTATCGCCTTTTCGCCGCTGGCGCAGGGGCTACTGACCGATCGTTATCTTCATGGCATTCCTGAAAATTCTCGCGCAGCAAAACCGCACGGATTTCTGCGTCCGGCGCAGATCACCGATGATAAACTGGCCAAGGTGAGGAAATTGAATGATATCGCCCAGCGCCGCGGCCAGTCCCTGGCGCAGATGGCCATCGCCTGGATCCTGCGTCTGCCGCAGATGACGTCAGCGCTGATTGGTGCAAGCAGTGTTGAACAGCTTGAGAACAGTCTGGGCGCGCTGTCCAATCTTGGATTTAACAACCAGGAGATTGGGGAGATCGAGCAGGTGCTGGCGGGATAGAGTTACCGGGGCCGTGCCAGGCACGCGCCTGGCACGGATCTGTTGTACCTGACACTGGGCTGCGTCCAGCCCATTCGCTGCTGTTAGTCGTGCCGGAGGGCCTCAACCGGATTGACCCGCGCGGCGCGCATGGCCGGATAGAGGCCGGCCAACAGACTCACCGCAATTGCAAAAGCAATGGCTCCTGCAACCAGCCACAGCGGCAGATAAAATAACTCCACATGCCCGGTCGCGCCCTGGCGTACCATATACATATTGGCGATTATATTGGCGATTCGCGTCACACCCCATCCCAAAAGGACGCCAAAAACGCCGCCAAATACGCCGATAAAAGCAGCCTCGATGAAAAAGATGCCCTTGATCTGCCCCTCGCTGCCGCCCACCGCCTTCATGATGCCGATCTCCCGCGTCCGTTCCAGAATCGACATGACCATGGTGTTGATGATGCCCAGCGCTGCCACGATCAGGGCGATGGCGCCGATGGCCCCCAACGCGGTGTCGAGAAAAATGAATCCCCGCTTGATCTCTTCGAGCTGATCAGCCAGGGCTATCACCCCGAATCCCATCTCCTCCACCCTTTTTCGCACCACGGACAACTGACGCAGGTCATGGACGCGCACATACAAGGCTGTATAGCCCTTATTTTTCTGGCCCATATTGCCGAGCAGCGTCCACATGCTGGAAAATTCAAACCGCGGCACTTTTTTTTCAGCGCCGATGGGTATCAGCGCGGTGTTCTCGATCTGCGGACGCTCAAATCCATCGGCCGATTTTTTGATGCCGCGGATTTTCAATCGTGTCACCTGTTCCCGGAAAGGCGGTTGCACCATGCCGATCAGAGGATTTTCAGCAATTTTTTCCGCGTCGAGAACCAGAGTCACAGCTTCCAATTCACTGCCAAGCAACGAATCCGATGGAAGTATTGTATAGACCATGCCCGTGTCCGTGCGCGCGACATTCAGGGGACCATCTGGCAAATGAATCTTTAAATTATGCAGTTGCCGTTCTGACACGATAATCTCGAGTGCGGAATCGCTGCTAAAAAACGCGCCCCACCCCATCTCCTTATGGGGCGGATATTGTCCCATGGCCTGCGGCAAGGCGCGCAGTTCCGTGCGGATCTCCTGGCCGCGGTAACGCAGTTTGACGGAAAAGGAGATCTCCGGATAGACGATGCTCACCTCGGGCATGTTGCCGAGTGCGCAGAGGACGGAATCATCGATGGTCCGGCTGGATTTCATGGCGCCCATGGCCGAGCCGACATCACCGGACAGGGCGCGATTGATATCGATTTTCATCGGCAGCACGCGCAGACTTGTGAACAGATCATTATCGTAAAAGATGCTGGTGACATTTTTTTGCATGCCGGTCCCGAAGGAGACCATGGAGATCAGTGCGCCGATGCCGATGATTACACCCAGGGTCGTGAGCATGGTGCGCAGTTTGGTGCGCCAGAGGTTGGACAGACCCAATTGCAGTATATCCGAGATTCTCATGCCATCCTCCGGAATTCTTCTTCCTCGACGATGCGGCCGTCGAGCATGCGCAACACGCGATGGGATAAGTCGGCCGCGGAGACGACGTCGTGTGTCACCATAACAATGGTGAGATTGCGCTCCGCATTCAGCTTTAGCAGCAGCTCGAGGATTTCACCGGCTGTGTGGCTGTCGAGATTGCCGGTGGGCTCATCTGCCAGCAGAAGACGGGGTTGATTGGCCAGCGCCCGGGCGATGGCGACGCGCTGCGCTTCGCCGCCGGAAAGTTCTGAGGGTTTGTGATGCTCCCGTTGCGCCAGCCCCACCAACGCCAGTAAATCTTTGGCGCGCTGCGTGCGCTCGCTTTTGCTGCGCGCTGCGAAGGTCATGGGCAGAGCCACATTGTCAAGAGCTGAACAGGAAGGGATCAAATTGAAAGACTGAAAAATCATCCCCACCATGGTCCTGCGATAAAGCGCCAATTGATAGCGCCGCATAACGGCCAGATCTTGCGAATCGACATAGATCTTTCCGGCGCTTGCGGTATCCAATCCACCGAGAATATTCAGCAGGGTGGATTTGCCGGAACCCGAGCGGCCGACAATGGAGAGGAATTCGCCAGCCTGCGCTGAAAAGCTGACGCCATGCAGCGCCATGACGCCGCTCTGCCCCTTGTGATATTCCTTGCAAATGCCCGATGCCTGAATAAAGGTTTGCACCTCGTAACTCCTTTTTCCTATCAATACGTCCATGCCGCTGTTTGGTTTCATCCGGGTATGCCGCAACCCCAAAAGCCTGTATGCCACAACCAAAAAAAAAGGGCTGCCTCATGGACAGCCCATCTCAATACGGTGAAAAAAAATTAATCCTTGATGCCGTATTTGGCGATGCCTTCCTGATAGATATTGCCGCCATGGCAATCCTGTGCAACAATGGCGGGAAAATCGACCACTGTCAGTTCAGCAATCGCTTCAGCGCCGAGCTCTTCGTAAGCCACAACTTTACTCTGTTTGATCGACTTTGCGATCAGAGCGGCGGCGCCGCCAACAGCAACCATATAAACCGACGTGTTCTTTTTCAGGGCTTCGGCCACACCGGCATTCATCTCGCCTTTGCCGATCATGCCTTTGGAACCGATCGCCAGCAACTTGGGCGCATAGGCGTTCATGCGTCCGCTGGTGGTGGGGCCGGCGGAGCCGATGGGTTTGCCCGGACGCGCCGGAGAAGGACCAACGTAATAAACCAGATGTCCTTTGAGATCAACGGGCAGAGGTTTGCCCTCGGCCAGCAGATCGACCAGTTTTTTGTGCGCGGCATCGCGCGCGGTATAGATGATTCCCGTGATCAGAACGCTATCGCCGGCATGGAGCTTTTTAACCTGATCATCTGTCAACGGGGTCGTTATTTTGATCACTTCGGCCATATTATAACTCCTGTATTAGAATTGAACACGATGCACTCAGATCACCACGGATTTATGACGGCAAGCATGACACTGGATATTCACGGCCGATGGCAGGGAAGCGATATGACAGGGATAGACCTCGACATGAACATCGAGGGCCGTGGTGCGGCCGCCCAACCCCTGCGGTCCGATGCCCAATTTGTTGATCCGCTCCAGCAATTCTTCCTCCATGGCGGCATAAAACGGATTTGGATTGCGGTCGCCGATGGGACGCAGCAAGGCTTTCTTGGCCAGCCAGGCCACTTTTTCAAAAGTGCCGCCGATGCCAACACCGACGACAATGGGGGGACAGGGATTACTGCCGGCGCGACGCACCTTGTCGACGACAAAATTCTTCACGCCTTCCGCGCCATCCGATGGATTGAGCATGTTGACTTCGCTCATATTTTCGCTGCCGCCGCCTTTTGGTGCAATGGTTATTTTGAGTTCTGAACCGGGAACGGTTTCAATCCATACCACCGGCGGTGTGTTATCTTTGGTATTGACGCGCTGCAATGGATCGGACACGATTGATTTGCGCAAATAACCTTCGCCATAGCCTTTGCGCACACCTTCCGTGATGGCTTCTTCGAGGGTCTTGCCAGTGACGAGAACTTCCTGCCCCAGCTCGACGAAGAACACCGAAAATCCGGTGTCCTGGCACATGGGGAATTCGCCTTCCTGCGCAATGCCGGCATTTTCGATGATTTGCTCGAGGATGGCCTTGCCAGTGGGTGATTCTTCCTTGGCCAGGGCTGCGTTCAGAGAGTCCAGCACATCCTTGCCCAGAAAGTAATTGGCATCAATGCACAATTTGGCAACCTGATCGGTGATGGTTTGAGCTGCTATTTCTCGCATATTTCGCTCCTCTTTGTAAACCCATTGTGCAGCCGTGGGTTTTCTTGTTTGATTTTTTCCCTCCGGTCTGAGGATAAGGAACCAAAACCGGAATGAGCGTTGATCATCCTATCCAATCTAACAAAGCTATCGCTAAATGTCAACAACTAAGGCCTGTCTCGTTTCCTTTGTTCACGACAGCGACTGCAAGCGTGACTGGAGCGCATCGAGTTCCTCTTTAAGCTGCCGCGGCAGGCGTGATCCGAATATCTCGTAAAATGAACGGATATTGGCCACCTCGCTGAGCCACGGATCGCGATCCACGCGGAAAAGTTCCTGCAGTTCTGCGCTGGAGAGATCGAGTCCGCTGATATCGAGTGCGCCTGGCGCCGGCACCCGGCCGATGGGGGTTTCTACGGCATTTTCGGCGCCATCACAGCGTTCGAAAATCCATTTCAGAACGCGGCAATTCTCACCATAACCCGGCCACAGCCATTTGCCTTCTTTATTCTTGCGGAACCAGTTGACATAATAGATGCGCGGCAGTTTCTGCGGATCGTGGCGATTGCCAATGCAGAGCCAGTGGGCAAAATAATCCGCCATGTGGTAGCCGCAGAAGGGCAGCATGGCAAAGGGGTCGCGGCGGATGGCGCCGACGGTTCCATCGGCGGCAGCGGTACGTTCGGAAGAGATCACCGATCCCAGGAAAACGCC
>CAUJEL010000121.1 GCA_963169875.1 Candidatus Zhuqueibacterota bacterium | reverse complement strand
GGTGACAGTGACCCAGCAGGGAACCAGTGCCAGTCTTGAAGTCAACCCCAGTACCATGACACTGTCATCTGCCGCAAACAGCTATGGCAACTTTGGTATTACCTCGAATATCAACTGGAGCATCAATAATCCCGCATCGTGGCTGACGCTGGATGCGACCAGCGGCACGGGTAACAAGACTATCAAAGTGACGGCCAACAGTGCCAATACGTCCACGAGTTCGCGCAATGCGACACTGACTATTTCCGGCGGTGGAATCAGCAGGACGGTGACAGTGACCCAGCAGGGAACCAGCGCCAGTCTTGAAGTCAATCCCAGCACTATGACACTGTCATCTGCCGCAAACAGTAATAGTACTTTTGGAATCACCTCGAATATAGGCTGGAGCATTAATAATCCGGCATCGTGGTTGACGCTGGATGCAACCAGTGGCACAGGAAACAAGACTATCAAAGTGACGGCAAACAGTGCCAATGCATCCACAAGTTCGCGCAATGCGACCTTGACAATATCCGGCAGTGGAATCAGCAGGACGGTGACGGTGACCCAGCAGGGGACCAGCGCCAGTCTTGAAGTCAACCCCAGCACTATGACACTGGCATCTGCCGCAAACAGCAATAGTACTTTTGGTATCACCTCGAATATCAGCTGGAGCATCAACAATCCCGCATCGTGGCTGACGCTGGATGCGACCAGTGGCACCGGAACCAAGACTATCAAGGTGACGGCCAACAGTGCCAATACATCTTCAAGCCAGAGAGAAATCACCTTGACGATTACTGGCGGAGGCATAAGCAGATTTGTAACGGTATATCAGTCCGGCATCACCATAGCGCCCAATTCACTCATTGCTTATTACCCGTTCAACAATAATGTGAAGGATGAAAGCGGCTATGGCAATGACGGGAAGCTTTATGGCGCGATTCCGGCACGAGACCGGTTTAACAACGCCGAAAGGGCTTATCAATTCGATGGCATCAATGATTACATTGACCTCGGCAATAACCCCAAACTCACGCCTTCCACATTTACGCTTGCCGCCTGGTTCAAGACGGATGTCAGCACCAGACAGATGAAAATTTACCGAGCCAGATGGTATGGTCATTGTATCGGCGTGGCTGATGGGAAAGCTTATGGTGATTTTAACAGTATATCACAAAACTATCGGCTTGATTCGGAGAAGCACATCGCGGATGGAAAGTGGCACCTGGTTGTGCTTACTTATGACAAATTTTTGCTCAAACTATTCGTAGATGGTGTGCTGGCCAAGCAAATCGCGGCATCGGAAGATGTCTATTATGGTCTGGGGGGAATCGCCATCGGGCGTGACGGGGATGTTGATTATGAATATTTTTCTGGCGCCATCGATGAAGTCCGGTTGTATAATTATGCTTTGTCCGTTGATGATATTGAAAGTCTTTATGACTTTGAACAAGATATTACGATTGAATGGATCTCATTGCCAACCACGACCTATACGATGGGCGATATCTGGGGGGATGGATTAGCGGATGAGCGGCCAGCCCACCAGGTCTTTCTCAATTCATTCCAGATTGGCAAATATGAAATCACCAACTTTCAGTATGCCGAGTTTCTGAACGCATATGGCAGCGACAGAGTCAAATCGGGTGAATATGCAGGACAGCTATTATTTTACGAACATGATTGGGGCATAAAAAAAACAACTAGTGGTTGGCAGCCTACACCTGGTAATACTATGTTGCCAATGGTGGATGTAACATGGTATGGCGCCAATGAATTTGCACGATTTTATAACCTGCGATTGCCCACCGAAGCGGAATGGGAGTGTGCGGCACGCAGTGGAGGAATCGCTGAAAAATGGTCCGGCACCAATAATGAAAGCAATCTGTGGGAATATGCATGGTATTACATCAACAGTGACGCCCGTACGCATCCAGTCACTACCAAAAAACCAAATTCACTTCGTCTGTTTGATATGACTGGAAACGTTGCAGAATGGTGTCATGATTGGTATAGTGCCGGCTATTATGCCACAAGCCCGACAAATAATCCAAAAGGACCTGCGAGTGGCACAGAAAGAGTGATTCGGGGAGGCAGTTGGTCTAGTACTACTGGCTTCACACTTCGAAATAGCTGGCGTGGATATAATGGACCTAATTTATGGCATCATAACTCTATTGGATTTCGTGTGGCAAAATGAGATGACCTAAATAATCAAATAAATCACTTCCGAGTATTTTTTAATTTTTAGACGCCTATTAGTTTTTATTTTGCAGAAGATGGTAAAGAAATTTGCGACGCCACAAAGGTGTCCTAAATTTAGTTGCAGTTGATCCGCATTGCGAAAGGATGATAAAAAAATGTCATTGTCAAAGGGAAACAAGGGCAAGCCATTTTTGCTTTTCTTAGTCGTCATGTGCTTCGCAGAGGGCGCTTTCGCTTCAATAAGCATAGACGATCGGAATGCTTTGCAGCTTAATTTTCAAAAATTGACACAAAGCGGCTGGGACCAGAATGCAGTTGATGTCTGCCAACAGATTCTGCCAAAACAGGAATATGACTCGGATGATTGGGACGAATTTTTCTATTCTTATTATTCAGCACATCCGCTCAACCAGAACTTATGGTTCTATCTCTGCCACCCCACCTTTTGGTGGTTTGATCAAACCGTGCATCAAAAACTGCAAACGGGGCAGTTGAGGGCCTGTCTCGCGATAGCAGACTCTATCATTCGCACGCATGGGGTTAATTTAGGCTTATACCTGAGTTCGGCGGCAGCAGATCGTGAAGCCCTTTTTCTGTATTTGCGCGGATTATCGTGGATGGCCAATGGTCCTGAAAGCGCTCTTGAAGAGCAGAAGAAAAAGCTGATATTGGAAAGTTTAGTGCAGCTCATCCAGGATTTCCCGCAATTATACAAGAATATTCATACCTTGTCGCCTGAATCATCGGCTTATATGGGTATTCTTCGTTATCAATTGCACCAGATTGTCATCGAATCAGAGGCTTTATCCGAAGCGAGAATCGAAAACCTCATTCAATTACTGGACATCAGCCCGGACTATGCATCCATCCTGCGAAAGCATAATCTCTATATTGCTGACAACCTGCGGATGTCCTCAGCGGATTTGGAATATATTGACACCATCATGTCCTCTATCCCCGCGAAGTTGACGAAATTACGATTCTTGTCGAATAAAGACTATTTTTTTAATCGGAATCAGCCCAGGGAGGAGAATCTCGGCTTCTGGGGCAGTGTAAACACATTTAGCACGGTCGGAGGCTATCAGGAAAATTCTTTCCCCGATGATGTCTCCCCCCGGTTTATGGATGGATTTTCTCTGGTCGTAGCACATGAGGTAAACCATAGACTGGATCCTGATTATATTGACGGTAATAGCCGCCTGAAAGAGAGAAGGCAATCGCTCTTAAACCAGGCCGGTTCCATCGATTTGCAATACTTGAGGAGTATGGTAGGTGCAGCATATTTTCAATCGGCGCCCCAGGAATTTCTGGCCTCTATCGCGAACCAGTGGTTCAGCAGTACCGACCATACCTTGCGGCTCGCGTTGAAAAGATTTGACAGGGGCTACAAAGAACCCATCAATCAGGCGCTTTTTTTCTGCGAGCTCTATTCTCTGGGATTCGATTCAACACGATTTTATGAAGTGGATGTTCAGGCAAATGTAACAATGCGTCATGAATATTTAAGTAGAAATGACGCGAAATTCATAGATCAAATATCGATCCAGGATACGGTGGTAACTTTTGCTTTGGATGATGCCGGAAATGTTCAGTCTTACGAAAGACAGTTATTCGAAAATTGCAGGCCGCAATTGATCTATCCGGCCGATAATTGCTCAAATGATTTAAAATCAGTTACATTTCGCTGGAAAAAAATCGCATCTGCAAAATCATATCGGCTGCAAATATCAACCGATTCACTTTTTGTTAAAGTGGATTATGATTTTGACGATTTAACGGCTGACTCTGTCCTGGTAGATTTTTCAAATTTTTCACGATATTATTGGCGTGTCGCTGCAAAAAATGATCATGGGTGCAGCAGCTTTTCTTCAACAAGACAATTTGATATACTGGCAGCTCGCTATGCTGAAAGGGTTTTTGGCCGTGTCTTTGAATCCAACGGGACCAAACCGGCGTCGTTGACCTTCAGGGCATACATCACGACACGCCCCGGGGAGGTGTTGACGGAGACTTCCCCCGGCTGCGGCTATGGCACCAGCGTTTTGGGCCCCGGCGTGTTGTTTGTACGGACGAGCAATTTCCCAACACAGTCCCACGAGGGTGAGGTGCTGAAGGTGGAAGTGACGTCGGTGAGCGGAATGTCTGGTCAAACGACCAAGGTATTATTGCTGAGTGCAGACAGCTGGCTGCCGGATCTGATATTGCCAGTACAAACCTTAGTTCATGAAAAAACTAACCTGGAAAAATATCAACTTTACCCCAATTATCCGAATCCCTTCAATCTGGCGACTACAGTGACCTTTGATCTGCCATATCCCACCTGGATTAAATTGACCATTTCTGATGTAACAGGAAGGCAAGTTTGTCGTTTACTGGATGGCCCTCTTTCCATGGGCCAACATCAGTCGAAGTGGAATGGCATGGACGACCAGGGGATGGAAGTCCCTTCTGGGTTGTATTTATTAAGATTGGAGTCGAGTCAAGGATGCTTCATTCGGAAATTGACTCTTATGAAATAAGGAAAATTTTCCGGTGGGTATTTGTGAAAATCCGTCTATTCTGTAGATTTATAGTCATGAAGTAGCCGGAAGTAATAAGAAGTGTATTCGGGGTCGAACCTCAGCTAGATATTGATATTATTGAAAATAATCCTCAAGAAACGGCAAAATCAGGCCTAGGCTGCCCTTTTTTGCAGGGGAAAAAGAGCAGTCAAGGCCGATGCCAACCCTGCACACAGGCCGGTGGGCGCCCTCAGCCCTGGCAGCGCACCCGATCGTTGAATGCACTTCGAATTTTCAGTCCAGATGCCATGAAATACGATCAGTTGTGCCAGGGCCGCTATCCCGGGGCAAGCGTCTTTGAAAAGCGCTGCATACAAATCCGGGCTGCACCTGGCATGCACCGGCCTCCATAATCCGCAGAATTGACTTGACAATGATCATTCACAATGATATATTTGAATATCAGAAAATCAGAATTTCGGAAAACAAGAGATTATGACTACTGTCGTGCAAATGCGAAAAAAAGGCAGCATCACACTGCCGATGAAATTACGCAAGAAATATCAGCTGGATGTGGACGACCCCATCACGCTCATCGATCTCGGAGAGGGTATTTTTCTCAGTCCCAGGCGCGCCATTTTACCCAAACTGGCCGCACAAATTCAAGAACTGCGCTTGAAAAATGACATCTCCCTCGAGGAACTGATCGAGGGGGTACAAAAAGAACGAAAGCGCTGACCCATGATTCGCAGGGTCTTTTTTGACGCTGATGTGCTCATTGCAGGCAGTGCGTCGACCACAGGGGCTTCATTCTTGCTTCTGCAATTGGCAGAATTATACTTTTTCGAGGGCATCACCTGCCGGCAGGTTGTCGAGGAATGCACGCGCAATCTGACCAGGAAAATCCCGCAAGCGTTACCTCTTTTCAAGCAAATCCTCGCTGCGAGCCTGATCGTTGTGGACGATCCGGCTGCTGCCACCGTCCATTCCCATGCAGGTATGGCGCATGCCAAAGACCTGCCCATTCTGACTGAGGCCATTGAACAGAAAGCCGATGTCCTGGTCACGTTCAATGTGCGTCACTTCCATCCATCTCAGGATCTTGGTCTGTTCATAGCCACGCCAGGTGATCTTCTGACACTACTCCGGCATCAATTGGCCGAACTCTGATTTTATTCCATGCCCGTGCGAAGGTGGGGATCAAGTGCGGATAACATAGCCAAACAGATTGGGCTACCCCCCCAAAGCAGGGATCATTTTGACCACGTGCTAAAGCGTGTGGCAATTTTCAGATAATCTCCTTCATTTAAAAAAACCTCCCTTCTTCAACAGTGTCAAGGCAGGCGGCGCACAGCGGGGTGAATTCTGCGTCAGGTGTTTTCTCATAAAAAGGTGGGCACCACCAAACACAGATGGAGCCCACCAAACAACGGCCAGGTCAGGTGTGCCTCACCAAGCGCCGGTGCGGCCCACCCAGGCAGAGGCTATGCAAATTCTTCCCTCAGCCCCTGAACATCTCCCACCAGCCCTGCAGCGCCTCAGCATGCCACCCCGGAGTCAATACAACATGATTGCCCAAAGGATTTGTCAATAGTTCCTGCAGCGGCGCGGCATCCCGGAACTGCAGCAAGGCCTGGGTGCGGCAGCGCTGCGGACTCGATCCCGTATCGATGATTTCCGCTTCGGCCATCCAGATTTTTTCGAGACGGCGGCCGCCGATGCGCGCCAGGGTCACCGGACCGCGGGCAAAGGTTCCGGCCACGGCGACGCCGCAACCGGTCTCGAAATGGGTGGCCTCTTCGTGTCCGGTCACCATGGAGACAGGCACGGTGCAATGGGCCAGCCACAAGGTGTTCTTATCGCTGTCAATCTCCACCGGATTGGCCATCCACGAGGTTTGACCCAATAAATATCTGAGCCACAGCATGGTCAGCGTCGTGGCCAGATCGCCTTCGCAGCCCGCGGTGATGCCCGCATCGTTCAGTTTTGACAGAGCGAAACAGCCGTGGGTCCGGTACTGCAGAAACAGGGTGAAGCATTCGACGCTCAGCGCGTCGAGATGTTCTGATAAGGCCAGTTGACGCAGGATTTCATAGACGGCATAGGCTTTGCGGAACGGCACAGAGGAAGCGTCAAAACCCGCCATTTCTGCGATCGCTGCCTTATCACCGGGAAATGATGCAAAGACCTCTTGCAACGGATACTGCAGGACGTTGACGCCCAAGGTCTCTGAGAAAACAACATTCGCATAGGTGCTGGCTACGAGCCATTCCGAGGCCTTGCCGACGAGCCCCATCCTGCTCTTATGCAACTTTCTGAATACCGAGAGGAAATGAATTTTCTCCCGCAATTGCGCCAGGGCTTTCGCATCCGTCGAATCCTGGAAGAAAATGATCTCCCCCTTGAGGTTTTGCTGGCGGATGCGGGCCAGCGCCTCCAGCGACGCGGCCAGTGAATTGTTCCCCGGATGGGCAATCAGGAGCACCGGTTCCTGCTCGCAAGTCGGAGGTCTCTGTGCCAGGAGCTGCGAAACTATGGCCTCGGTGCCCCCGGAAACGACCAGCAGGGCCAAGGGCTTATCCCAATTCACCCGGCTCCTGTCAATTTCATGGCCGTTCAGAGCGGCCAGGCTTGGGGAGAAGGCGGCCCGCACAGTGTGCACGACGGATGCCTCCGTGATTTCCGAGGCGAGAGGAATATAGTTGAACTCTGTAAGATCCTTCATCGTAGCAGTCCTGGTTTATTATGCGGGTTGCATGATTTTCTTGCACCAAAATTGAGCGATTCGTGCTTATAAATGCCAAACCTGGTAGCAAGGGCCAGCACAATCGCTCAGCTCAGATTACCGTAATGATGCCGGACAGATTCATCGTCGTGACAGCCATCTTTTCAGATTCAGCCAGCAAGATTTTCCGGTGGCAAAAATACGGTTCATCTCTGTCGTTTGGAAAAATTTGCTTTATCGCACCAGCAGCATTTTCTGACTCTGCCGGCCCGAGGGCGTCTCCAGAATGGCCAGATAAACGCCGCCCGGCAGATTCTCAGCGCGCCATTGGATCTGGTATACGCCCTCGGATTGAGTCTGATCGACCAGTGCCGCCACGGACTGGCCCAGCGCATTGAAGACGCGCAGCCGCACCGGTGCCGTCTGCTTCAGCTCATAGCGGATGGTTGTGGCCGGATTGAAGGGATTGGGATAGTTGTGCAGCAGCTGAAATTGTTCCGGCGCGCTTTCGCGGCGTTCCGCGACCACGGTCGGCATGGCATAGGAGCTCTGCGCCAAATGATAGAGATAGAGCTGGCCGACGCTGGCGTACCAGATGTTCTTGCGGTTGCTGATGTGCTCGAGATGTTTCCAGGGATAATCCTTGTCCCATTCCACCACGTTGGGATGGCACATGACGTGATAGACGCTCCTGTCCGCCAACGCTTTGTCGAAGGCGTCGTTGAGGTTTTTGATGTTGTTGGTGCCGATGCCCCAGCCGAGCTGGGAGCTGGGCGGATCGAAGGCGCGGGTGACGCCGATGTTGTTATACATGTACAGCGTATTGTTCCAGGCGGGCAGGCCAAAATAATTGGAATAATAGAGGCGATTGACCAGAAACTTGCCGTAGCTGAGCAGAGAATCGACGGTTTTGTTGGTGGCGCCATTGGGAGCGATCCACACCGGGACATATTCCTGCGCGCCCTTGCGAAAGGATTCGGGCAGGTTGAGATTGTTGATGATGTCCTGTTTGTTGCCAATGATCTCGCCATAATAGTCCTTGTAGGGCATGGAGGGGTGAGAGCGCGAATGGCAGCTCGCCTCGACATAGCCGGAATCGAGGTGGGCCTGGATGGCGCGATAGGTGGAAGCGTTGGCGCCGCCGGAATTGATGCCGCAACTGACCCAGAGGTTGAAGGAACGCATGACGTGCAGTGCGCGGTTAAATTTGGGCATGCTCCAGCCGGCCATGTCATCGGCGCTGGCGGTGACCACGGCGTTGCGGTCGTCATAGTAGGGGCAGATCTTGCTGAAGAGAAAGGCCTGACTGGCGCCGGAGGCATTGGTGATCTTGAGGTAGAGCGAATCGCTGTCGCCGGCAAAGGCAACGGAGAGAAAGGCCTTCTGCTGCAGGGAATCGAAACGAGCGGCGTTGATGCCGTTGAAAAAATCGCTGTTGCGTTTTTCCGGCAGCTGCATCCAGGGCGCGGTGGCGCCGGAGCGGAACCAGGCCGTCAGAGCGTCCTGCGCTGTTGCCAGGGTCAGCGCGTAGGTTAACGGCACGGAGAAACCATAGTCGTTGTGGGCCTGGGGATCGATGGTGATGGTGAGGAGCGTATCGTTCGCTTGCTCCACGGTGATGCAAGAGGGCTGCGCCTGCAGGGTGATGGCGCCGAGGAGTATTAGAAATAAACCGATTTTTCGCATAGGTTCCACCTTTGTTAAGAGTCCTTGACAAGTTAGTATTTTTAAACAAAAAATCAATCTGATTTTTTATGAGGATGTTGTAAAAAATGATTTGAAATTGGAAAAGAATCGAATATATTATTCGCCAAATCTGTTCTCCACATTGACGGATGCCTGCATCTCGTGCCATAGTCATTACTTTCGGGGCAGTGAATCAGACGCATTTCGTTTATCAAAAAATCAGCATAAATCAGGACCGCTCTTTCCGTGTTAACGGCCTGAAGCAATGACAAGAAACACATCACCTCTCGAAAGGAGATACCGTGAAACGTAACTGGATTTTCAGCACCCTCATTTTGACCCTGGGTATCGTATTTGCCGCATTTGCCGGACAGCAGGATTTCGTCCTCGTCAATCAAACCGGTTTGACCATTGACCAGTTCTACTGCTCTCCCACGACCATCCAGAATTGGGAAGAGGACGTGCTGGGCGTGGATGTGCTGGAGGACGAGGCGAGTGTCGAGATAAATTTCTCCCGTGACGAAGAAGCGTGCAATTGGGATTTGCTGATCGTCGATGAAGAAGGCGATAAAATCGTCTGGTCGAATATCAATCTTTGCGAAGCTGCCAGAATCACTCTTTATTATGAAAACGGCAAACCCACAGCCCAGATCGAAAGGGCTGAGGCCGAGGAAGAAGCCGAAGAAGCCGAGGAAGAAGGCGGCGCGCAGGATTTCGTCCTCGTCAACCAGACCGGTCTGACGATCGATCAGTTTTTCTGCTCTCCCACGAAAAGCAATGACTGGGAAGAGGATGTGCTCGGCGTGGATGTGCTGGCAGATGAGGAAAGCGCAGAGATCAGTTTCTCCCGCGACGAAGCTTCCTGCAAATGGGATCTGATGATCGTCGATGAAGAGGGTGACAAGATCGTGTGGGCGAACATCGATCTGTGCCAGACCTCCAGGATCACGCTTTATTATCAAAACGGTCAGCCCACCGCCGAACTGGAATAAATTTGTTTTAGCCTCAGCTGTGTTTTTTTCGGGCTTTTACCCTTGCTGCACCTGGGTAAAGGCCCTTTTTATTTGTGCGCTCGGCATGTTCCATACACTTGGGAGTGGAAGTCTCCTATGAGCCCGGTAAGGGGAATCATTAGCCGGACGGCAAGGGTGACCGGGGTGACCCGGCGCCTGAAGGAAGCCGCAGGCAAAGCACTGGC
>CAUJEL010000120.1 GCA_963169875.1 Candidatus Zhuqueibacterota bacterium | reverse complement strand
CCGCTTCGCTGCGACGAAATACCGATATGCGGAATATGGCGCTATGGGCCTGACTCTCCTCGCTGATAACGAAGATCCTGCGCCCGGCGATCTGGTGTTCTTCAAATGGAGAAGCCGCCGCGCGAAATTCCGCTACAAAGGCATTACGCATGTAGGGATTTACTTGAGCAAAGTACGCGACAGTATTTACGTGCTCGAAGCCTACTCCCGCAAGGAACGAAAAGTTACCATTCTGGACCGTTCGCACTCCCAGCATCAAATCGTGGGATATGCCCGCATCAGCGGCCCTCCCACCAGAACAGACTGGTCCGGGATCGAAAAACTCGGGGATTGATCATTAACCTGGATTATTCACCGCCGAGGACGCAGAGCTACGCAAAGAAAAGAAATACATAAAATGGCCTCGATAACAATTTTTATGAATGAGATGAAACCCGATTTAAAAATATCTCGATAATCATAATAAAAATAGCTCGGCGGCCTCGGCGGTTAATTCTATTCCCCCCGAAAACTTGTTTATTTTAGCAAAATTTTCATGCAAAGGGTTTGATCATAATAGAAATTTTATTTGTTTACAGCCATGAGACTGCCTTAAGAATAGAACATGTTAAAAACCGGCCAAGCCGGTTTTTTTTATCGCACCACGGTCATTTTACACACCTGTTTCATCCCCGCGATGTCCAATTCAGCCAGATAAATCCCGCTGCCAACCCATCCCCCATCCCGGCTGCGGCCATCCCAACGGATTGAATGCGCGCCCGGCTGCAATTCGCCGGCATCGATAATTTGCAGCAACTGCCCGTTCACCGCATAGATGCGCAACTGCACCGGCTGCTCCTGTTGCAATGTCAAGCGAATGGTGGTGGCTTGATTGAAAGGATTGGGAAAGCTGGCCAGCACCTGGGCCGATGCAGGCTGGGGCGAATCGATCTCATCCGCCTGGCTGTGAATCGCCACCACGGCATCCAGATCAAAATCACCATTGAAGGGACCCTCCTGCCACAAATCGCCCATATCCGTGATACGCACATACCTTGCCCAACCCAAGCCGACCTGGGCCAGATCGAACGCATCCGCGCCGGAAGCGGCAACATCTGTGGGATTCTGCGTGCTCCGGGTTGGCGTGACCCCCGCCAAACCGGCGTGCGCCAGGGTATCAAAAGAAAAGGTCATGAACGTAATGCCATCCTGACTCACCGCCACGGTGCCTGCCTCCATGAACGGCTCGTTGGTCCACAGGTTGATGAAGACATTTTCAAAAATGAGGAAATCCGCTCCGGGCCCATCCACAATTCGATTATCGGTGAATGCCAGGGTGATCGATCCACCATGCCCCAGGGATAAAAGTTCGGCAGGAGCATTACAGGGTGCATAGGGCCCAATAGCACGGCTGGGATCGGGTGGGCCGAGCACATTATCGGGAAAATAGTCGTAGCCGCTCTGCGACCAGGGTGTACCCGGCGAAAAATCAATCACCTTATCCGCCCAGGGGTCGGTGCGCTCGATACGCTCGACAATGGCCATATCCTGGGCGCCATCCCCCATGGGAATGGTGGTGAGCACACTGCCATCTTCAGGGGATATTTTTTGAATGGTATCCTGATCGAAATTGCTGAGGTAGAGATCGCCGGTCACCGCATCCTGATAGAAGCGCATGGCGCCGCGGCCGACGCGCGCGGGCTGGCTCGCAGGTTTTTCCCAGATTCCGGAAAAAATATTATAGATGCTGACAAATCCGTTGGCCGCATCGCCCCACTGGCACATCAGGGCATTCCCGTCCGGCATCAGGACCAGATCACCCGGGTAGCCCCCCACGGCAATGGTATCCACCACCGCGGGCGCGGCGTAGCTCGGCGGCGCATAAGGATCGATCACCGCCAGTTTTCCCGCCTCTTCCCCCCAGGCACCGGAACAGAGCACGTAATAGCGGAAATCCGGCCCCGAACGCACCACCTGCGGATTGGCCGGAACAGGCAGTTGTGTTGTCACCGAGTCGGTGCGACTGTCAATAAACGTGACGCTGCTGCCCGCATAGGTTGGATACCCCCCGGTATTGGCCACGATCACCATATGCTGATCCACCATCAGACCCTGTGGACCCGTGCCAACGTCAATTAATCTGGTCGTTTGCTGTTTCTCCAGGTCGACCACCGCCACCTGGTTCGCCAGCAAAAGCGTCACATAGATCCTGCGGCTGCCCACCAGAGCCATGTGATAGGGATTGGATCCTTCGGGGAGTGGTATGCGGCTCTCGACCGTCACACTGCGGGCATCGATGACCATGATCTCGGCGGGACTGCTGTTGAGTACGAAGAGACGCTCGCGGTACGCCAGCAGTTGATTGGGCACCTGGCCCAGTTCGAGGATGTTCTGCCGGATAGTGCCATCCTCAAGATTGAGGCGGGACAGCGTCCGCGCAAGACTGTTTTCCACGTAGAGGGTGCGCGGGACATCGCCCGCATGGACAACGCTGAACCCCAGCCAAATCACCCATAAAAAACAATTGCAGGTGTTCCATTTCATGAAGCACTTATCCTTTTGTTAGGTGCCACGCCAGGCGCCATTCCCTCCCGGGCAGCGGGGCGTTTTCGATCATTTCATAGCGCGTATTGGTCAGGTTGAACAGGCTGGCTTTCACCGTATGAGTATAACCGCCAGAACCAAAATTAAATCCAAGCGTGACGTCATGCACCTGATAACCGGGCAAGCGCACGGTGTTCGCCTCGGTGACGAATCGCTCTCCAGCCCGGCGCCAGGCATATTCCAGGCTGAGCACGCCAGGCGTGAAAAGCACGCACATTTTGCTCAGATGACGAGGACGGTACGGCAGTTCCTTGCCGTGCACACTATGTTCGCTGCTGAGATTTTCAGAGGTAAACGCGTTGTGAGAAAAAGTGAGCTGCAGCCAGTTCCCCGATGATTGCCAGAATGCTTCGTATTCATACCCACTCAGGCGCGCGGAGGTGTTTACGGGCGAAAAAGCGGCAAACGCGCCCATGCGCCAGATGATGAGATCATCGACCCGGTTGGAAAAATAGTTGACGCGAAGGGATGCATCGCCCTGCAGGCGCCAGCTGGCGCTCAGCCCCAACTCCCGATTACGGCTTTTTTCCGGGCGAAGGGACGGATTTCCAGTCACGCGATACTGCTGATAAAACAGATCCGCATAGGTCGGCAACCGGAATGCGCGTGACCAGGATCCATGCACCTGCCAATCCACGATCATGCGCTGTCGCACCGCGACGCTGATGAAGGGACTGATCTGACGGTCGCCGCGGCTCTGCCGGCCGTTTTGCGTGTGCGTCCAATCCATTCGCAATCCGGATTGTGCGCGCACACCACCGGCTGCGGACCAGTCACTCCCGGATTCAAACCGCGCAAAAACGCCCGCATTTTTTGTCTCAACCCGTCCGACCGGATGAGCGTCCGCCAGGCGATCCTGATCAGAGTAGATCGTTTGCGTCAGTTCGGCACCGGCGACAGAGCGGTGGTGCTCACCATATTTGCGCCAGTATTCCAGCGCCGCCGTAGCGGCGTGGAGCTGACTCTGATTCCAGTAGGCTGGCACGACGCGATCGCGCAGGGGATCTTGAACTGCGGTGCCATTGCGGTATTCGTTGCCGCTTTTTTGCCATGACATCGAGCCTTGCAAGCCATCTTTGCGCCGCACAAGAGTGATGGAGGATAGCAGCAACAGGCGGTCGCTCATGGCGCGGGCGTGCGGCGTCCACGCATACACCTGGCCTGGCAGGCCTCGTTCCGATTGCAGCCACTGCGCCGAGAGATTTAGCCGGGTGCGCAGTGCTTCCCACCCCAGCCGTGCATAGATTTGATCCTGCCGGGCATCGGCATTGCGGCGGTTTTCATTCATCCAGGCGCTGCCGCGACGGTAGTGGTAGGAATAGTCGCCAAGGTTATATTGATGATTCACGGAAATTTGCGCCGCAAAACGCCGCAGGTTTCCCGATAGCGAAGCCGAAAGGCCGCTGCCGCTGAAAGAAGCGAGATTGCCGGCGAGCGATACTTCCCGCGTCTGTGGATTTTGCGAGCGCAATTCGACGACGCCGCCGATGGCACCGCTGCCCTGCAGGCTGGCCGCGCCGCCTTTGCGCACCCTGATCTCCTGCAAAGATGCCAGGGGCAGCGTGCTGAGATCGACGCTGCCGGTCAGCGGATCATTAAGCCGGACGCCATCGAGGAGAAACAAAACCTGATTGCTCTGACTGCCGCGCACGCGCACTTGTTTTGCGGCGGCAGAGGATTCGACTTCGATGCCGCTGATCTGCTGCAGCAAATCGCCGACATCCCGCGCCTGGGAACGGCTGATCTGTTCGCGGTTGATGGTAATCGTGTTGCCTGCCGCACCTTCTCCCGGGCGCACGGCGCGAATTGTGAGGCCGCCCATCTCGATGATCCTGGGCCGCAAACGCACGACAATCTCTGGCGTGAGATCATAGCTCACCCGAACCGGTATGCGCTTTTCAGTTTGAAAACCGATCAAATGCACAGCCAGCGCATAGTCACCGGCGAGAAGATTTTCAATTTGAAAACGGCCATTATGATCCGTGACCGCGTGATAGGAAGTGCCGCAGACATGGACAGCAGCCTCGGAAAGCGGCCGGCCGCCCTGCGCATCCAGAACCAGGCCATGTATCTTCACTGTAGACTGCGTCCAGCCCACGATGAAAAGCAGAAAGACCAGGATGGCTATTATGGATGGGGTGCGTCGCATCGTTTTTTCAGGTTTGGGGAAAAAGGGTATCGCGGCGAGAGGGGGACAAAAAACCCCAACCTCGAAACGTTGGGGTATATGCCTGGTGGATGAACCCAAAGCGCAACCTCACCCGCGAAGGTCGTCATCAATAATAACTCTGGCAGGTCTCCTGGCTTTGGACATCAAGCCTACTTGCTGCGCCTTCCCAGTTTCCCAGTGGCTTCCCTCAGAGGGGGCAGCGTTCGTAGTCCATTACAGTAGCGGGGCTGCGACGGTTTTGCACCGTCTTCCCTTTTGATCAAATTCGAACCAGAGCTGAAATCTATAGGTAGATCAATGTAGCAATAAGCCGTCTATTACGCAAGCAAAATAATCGCTCAATCGTAAAAATTCCACACGAATCCCCAGCGGATCTGCTGCCGCGGCATGGGATAGGCGCCCATGACCTCATACTCGAGACCCAGGGGATTTTGCAGCGCGAAAAAGAGCGTGGCATCTTTGATGATGAAAACGGCGTGCAGCCACGGTACGGCAGCTGCTTTTTGCGATTCCATCCATGGGGACTCATCCACATAAAAGGGAATGGAGCCGCTGCGTTCACCCCAAAAATCGCAACCGATGTGCAAACGCGCATCTAAGTCTTTAGAAAAAAAGACGCGGTGAAAAGTGATATAGCCGCTGGCGAAGGTGCCGGGCTGCTGCAGCGGCTCCGCGCCGGATAAGAGCATTTGTTTGACTTTGCCGGATATGGACAGCCAGTTTGTCCATGGTTTGGAAAAAGTCACGTCGAGGCTGAGACGGCGCTGTTCCGCAAGGTTGGCATAGACCGCCCGTTCACTCGCTGCATTCCAGGTAAGGGCTGTTTCGTGATCGATACGGCTGGCGGCGATGGAGAGAAAAAGGGCGGTACCATTCTCAGCCTGGTAGCGCAAGCCGGCGCCAAGATGATCCGATATGGCCGCATCCAGGTTTTGCGCACCCATGGCAAAAGGACTGTTTTCATGGAGGGCGGCGAGCGCCGGCGCGGTCAGATCATGTTCATACCAGAGCAGAGTGTGCCAACGCTCGGACAGGCTTTTGTGAAGCTGTAGTTGCGGCTTCAGGCCGCTGCCGCCTCCCGGCAGACGGCGCCAATCCAGGGTGGCCGAGGCCATGGTGCCTGGACGCGGTTGCCACGCCAAAGCGGTCCACACATCGAAAACAGAACGGTCATGGTCCTCCCAGGCGTCGCTCTGCAAACGGGTGTGCTCCCAACCGGCTCCGCTGCGACCATTGAGATGACGCCAACGCCACAACCATTCGCTTAGCAGGTTGAAACGCTGCACATCGTGGGTTTCGGACCAGACGCGGTGACGATAGCCGTAACGTTCGCGGTGCAAATCGGTGAGCTGAATGGCCGTGCGCCATTTCTCCGCGAAATGGACGCTGAGGCCGTGATCAAACCGCGCATCTTTTTGATGGGGCTGTGTCAAGGTGGGGGCAGCGGCGACCGCCTCATGGAGCGGCAGATCGAGATCAAAGATATTGTAGAGCAAGTGATACTGAACGCGCCAATGGGCGCCGAAATCGCGTTGCATGGAGAGATTGATTTTTTGGGCGCGGTATTTTTCATGGAGCGCGCTGCTGCCGGCATAATTTTTGAGGATGCCGCCGGCGTTGATGCGCAGTCGCTGTGAATAGCGCAATCCGGCACGGAAATCGATATCGTCATAGCCATTGCCACCGGTGCGATAGGCGGCTTGCGAGCGCATGGGCAGGGCCGCCAGATCGCGGCTGCTGATGCGCAAAACCTGGCTGCCCGGCACGAACGGATACGCCGTATTGGGGTCATTCATGAATAAGTGCACCTGTCCGATGCCGAGGACCGGTATGAGATTCAAATCGCACAAGCCGGTGAGGGGATCCTGCAGCGGCAAATCATCCCAGAACAGTTGCAGCGTTTGCGCCGATCCGGCGAACAGAAAGGCGGTGGCGGGCAGACCAACGCTGCCGCGATCGAAATGATATAACGCGGGAAATTTTCCGCCGAGGAGGTCGCCGGCATGGCCGTGCGCCGACCCCAGGGTCAGGGTGGAATCGAGATAAAACGGCGCCGCGGTCATTCGCCCCGCGCTGTCTGCTTGGGTCTGTGTCCGCAGACTGTCCACCTGGGCATCGACACGAGGGGTGACCACAAACAGGCAAAAGAATAAAGTCAAAAGGACAAAACCTCTCCTCCTGTGCCGCGAATCCCGGCCTGCCAATTTCCTCTCCTGGGAGTCTCGGCATACCAGTCCCCTATTCCTGGATGGGAGAAGGACAGGGTGAGGGTGGTATAAACAGTGATGTTTCATGCGTTTCGATGCTCCGCTCCACAAAGGGCGTTTTTACTACACAACTCTTCTTCTGCCATCCGCAGTGATTTTAACACTCGCAGGGATTCATCTCCTTCGGGTTGATAAATTGAGCCGATGAAGCCGTTGCAGCACCACCGGCACAAGAAGTGCAAAAATCAGGGTGTTGCCAGCGAGATGCAAACCATAAAAGCCCATGCCGGAGATGAACGTGGCCCACAGTTTTTTCACATCGCTTCCGGCCATCAACCAGGCAAAGCTCAGGGTTGTGAGCACATCATAGATCAGAGTCAGGATCAAACCCAAGGCTGCAAACAGGATCACGCGCAGCCGGGGGCGCATCCGTAGTAATCCGCTGCGCGGGATCATCCCGCCAACGGCGCCGGTCAGGGCCATGCTCAGCATTTGCGCCGCCAGGAGATTGGGCCCGGGAGTACCATAGGGATTGAACAGGGAAAATAGCAGCGCGGCGGTCATGCCCACCAGCGCGCCGCGCAGCGTCCGCACCAGAAAACCGGAGATAAAAATCGTTGCGGTGAACAACTCCAGGTTGGGGACCGCCAGGAAAAGATATCCCACGACCACGCAGAGGGCTGTCAGTACAGCTGCCAGCAGCCAGCCATGATAATGGCCATGGTTTTGCAAAACATGCTCCTCTCCGGCTAATTGAAAATCAATTTAGAAAAGCCGGATGCGATAGTCAAGGAGATTTTCTGCAAAAAAAGGCTTGCGTCGAACCGGAAAAAGTGATATTATTAGGTGTACTTTTGTACCTCTTTTTGGATAATTCTATGCGTTTTGAAACCATCAATGAGCCGGTTGAAGTGATCACCTATTTTGACGGCACCAGGATGCGGCCGATGCGGTTCCGCTGGCGCGGCCGGCCGTATCATATTTCAGCGGTCAATGGCGTGTGGAGCGATCTCCAGGGCCGCGACAAGGAGTACCATTTTCACGTCGCCACCAGGGAATCGGGTTCCTTCGAGCTGATCTATCACGACGCGCATCTGACCTGGCGGCTGGGGCGGATAACGATTGAAGAGTGATTTGCAGCGCATGGAATCCGTGTATCGTATTTATTGTCTTATTGAACAGATCGTTGGCACGTCTTTGCCATCTAACCTGAATTCTTCACCGCCAAGGCGCAGAGACGCCAGGAAAAATGACAGGTCAACACACATCGGGATGGCATGGATGCCATTATGGTTGAGTCCAACCGAGTTGGCCAATTTTCGGGGCGTGCAGTGGCACGTCGCCGCTTTCCTGCTGCCTGAGATGCTTCACACGTGCTAAAACCAGCCCAAGTGAATCAATGGTCTGATGCCGGCGTTTTGATGCAACAGGAACGATCTATTTTTTAATGAATAATAATTTTAATCCTTGCATTTTTTGTTTTTTTTCGCTATTTATTACAAGAAATTTGGGGTCACCTTCGATTCGGTGAATGGCAACGGTTCCAGGGATCAGGCGTCTTCACCGCACAAACGCCGTAAGGATGCCTATTCATCCCTTCTACCATCTCCAGGGGAAAACAAGCATTCTGTAAATTCTCGCATCCAGGGTTCGCATCATTCCTCCAACTGCAACGGTCGTGCGCTATTGCAGTTGACCGCACTTGACGTTATGATTGAAAAAGATTCTCAAGAGCATTCAGGGTGAAACATCCATGTTCTTTGGCTATTCATGAGGTATCACGATACAAGCGTGAATCAACCCAAAGGAGGAGCAGTATGAAAAAATGGATGATGCTACTAGTCATCGTGTTAGCTGGCGCATGGCCCCTGGTTGTGCAGGGTGCTTCGCCCATTTATGTCAATGCCCTCAGTGGCAGCGACGGCTATGATGGTGAGGCCGCGGTCTGGGACGGCACGCATGGTCCCAAGCAGACAATTCAGGCGGGCATCAACGTAGTCGACGCCGGCGGCATCGTCAACGTGGCAACTGGAATGTATGGCCTGAGTTCGACCGTCCTGGTCAACAAATCCGTGACGCTGCGGGGCGCCGGTATCGGAAACACCATTGTCCAGGGCACTCAGGCTATCGGCTATTTCTTCAACATCAGCGCCGCGAACGTCACCATCGATCAGTTTGAGATTCAAAAGGTGGATGTCACAGGCGTGCACAACCTCATTCTGGTCAACGGCAACAACTGCACCATCAGCAACAACTTGATCTATGGTCCTGATCCGGGGACTCCCTGGTCTGTGAACGGCATCGTCAGCCGTGCTCTGGAAGTGGCCGGGGGGCTTAGCGGTCTGACTATCAGCAACAACACAATCACCACCCTGCGCCAGCCTGCTTACATCAATCCCGGTACCTCAGGCATGATCAGCGGCAACAAGGTTTCCCGCACGCGGGGTTGGGTGGTGGACCGCGCCCAGTTGACATTTTCGGCCAACACCTGGGGCATGCCCATGAACGAAGGCGCCGAGATCGCCATTCTCGCAGGCACTGAGCCAGCCTGGTATCTGGATCCGGTTACGCTCAGTGCTGCCAATGACAACGCCTACATCTCGGCGCAGCATCTCAGCCCTGTCCAGAATGGCCGCGCCATTTCCTATGTGGATCTCGCGGCCGCGCCGGGCGGTTTCGGCAATCAGTCATGGCCCTATCAGACCATCAACACCGGCTACGCCAACTGCCTCGGCCTCGGTACCGTGGATGTGGCGGCGGGCACCTACGCAGAGAGCATTACCGCGAACCGCCCAGCCGCCTTTCAGGGCCACAGCGGCACCATTCTGCTAGGGCCGGGTTCCGGCAACGGATTCCTCATTCAGACACCCGACATAACCATTGACACCTTTGAAATTACGAATTTCAGCATTGGTGTCCGTTCCTATGGCGGACCATCCGTCTATACTTATTTGCGGCTCTACAACAATAACATCCATCATAACCTCAGCGTGGGTATTCAATTGGTTTATGACACCTTTTACTCGGTGGACATCGCTAATTGTCAGATCAACAACACCACAGCCGGCAGCGGCATCAGCATCGCCAACAACACGGCCATCCGATATTTGACATTGAATAATTCAACGATTTCGGGCAATCGCGATCACGGCATATACATCAACAACGGCACCACCGCAACGTTGAGTAATATTTTGATCCATAACTGCAACATCACCAACCAGGTCAACTATGGCGGCATTTCTCTTCAGCAGGCTGTGATTGGCGAATTTTCATTGATCACAGGACAGCTCTCCGGCAACAAGGGCATGGGCATGTCGGTGAATCAAAATGCCTCGACATTCAATGCACTCAATTTCGTCGCGGTCCATGTACACAATAACGGCGAGAGCGGCATCCTCTTGGGCGGCGGCTCCACCACCGGTACACTGTCAACGAAAGGTTGCAGTTTTCAAAACAATGGCTGGGAACATTTTGACCTCAGCGGCGGCTGGTTCGGCGCCTTTAATGTGACAGGTGCGGTTCTATTTCAAAATAATACATTTTACGGCAGCCCCTGGGCTTCCCTCTATATCGGCAACGCCGGGACGTTCGCCAGCCCGCCGGTATTGCGCTATAACGCATTCCTGAGCAATAATAACGCGGTCGTAAACGCCAACGCAATCGTCGTCGATGCCGAACTGAACTATTGGAACAGTGCGCACGGCCCCAGCGATGGCGCGGGAACAACGGAAGTCGCTCTCGGAGATCCCGACCCCGGAGTCGTGGCCCTGAAAAATGCCCTGCCGGGTGGATTGCTGGGCGGTAGTGTGACCGACAATACGGTGGATTATTTCCCCTGGCTGGCCAGTCCGGTAACTTTCCAGCCCAGCCAGCACTTTAGCGCCGTCGGTGGGACTGATGTGCTGTATATTTCCGCACCAGCCGGGTATGCATGGACCGCGGTGAGCAATGACCCCTGGATCACGATCAACAGCGGCACCCCGGGCAGCGGCCTTGGTTCCATCAATTACACCGTGGCGCCCAACCCCAACCCGGGCATGCGCACCGGCACCATCACCATCGATGGCCTGACCTTCACGGTGACGCAGGACGGCGCCACCCTCAGCCTGACACCCTTGTTCTACGCCTCTCCCACCCACGGCTGGCCCGGCATGGTGGTGCAGTTCGAGGATCACTCTATCGGCAATCCAACCGCGTGGATGTGGCTCAGCGGCGACGGACAGACCTCCTCCCTGCGCAACCCGCAGTTCATTTACACCAAGCCCGGCGTCTACGACGTCACCCTGGCCATCACTGTGGGGACAACGGTCTACACCTACACCGAAAAAGCCCTCATCGTGGTCTATGGCCGCGCGCCCTTGTGCCGCGCCACCCTGGAACTGGTCGAAAGCAGCGACTCCTTTGTCAAGGAACCCTGGGAAAATGCCATCGACGATGATGTCAGCGGTGTCAATGCCACCGCCACGGTAAAAGGCGATCCGCCCTATGCCATCTTCCAGTTCAAGGACAGCACAGAAAAACAGATCGAATCCGTCAGCCTGCTGACCGACACCCATGTGGGCCATCCGGAACGCTGGGCATCCCGCTTCGAAGTGCTGGTTTCCACCGCTGGCCTGCAACCTGAACATTTCACCAGCATCCTGCACGCTGTCCGCGACGGCGGCGGCTGGGAAGATTATGATTTCACCCCGGTGGCGGCCAAGTATATCAAACTGGTCATCCATGAGCCCGCCAGCGGCTGGTGCCAGATCGGCGAATTCCAGGTCTGCCCCGTACGCACCTATGCCGATCCGCTCTTGTCCTCCCTGGAGATCACGTCCCCCCACGTCGCCAACGGACTCGACGTGGGACTGTTGACGCTCAAACCGGTGGCCGCGGACGGTGCGCCCATCAGCGGCCTGACCATTGATGATTTCAAGATCATCGACTGGAGCGGCACCCTCAAGTGGGACGCGCTGGCGGAGACCACAACGCCGGGCGTCTATACCGCCGCTTTCACCTCCGTGGCGGCAGGCGAGAAGCAGATCGACTGCTACGTCAATGGCATCTACCTCGGCACAGCGGAAACCACTTTCACCCATCCAAAGGTCAAGTTCGCCCCGATGATCCTGGTGCAAGGTTCTGCCACCTCCAAAGGCCAGGGATGGGACAATGCCCTGGATGGCGACACCGATGGCTGGGATGGCACAGTCACAGCCAAAGGCGATCCGGCCTGGGCCATCTTCGCCTTTGCCGACGGCAGCACAAAGTCCCTCTCCATCCTCAAACTGATGGCCGAAAACGGCGTCAACCTCAAGTACAGAAGCCGCATGGTCGAGCGATTCCATCTCATGGTGTCCACCAGCGGCACTGCTGATGCCGATTTTGTCACCATCTATGACGGCCTGCA
>CAUJEL010000119.1 GCA_963169875.1 Candidatus Zhuqueibacterota bacterium | reverse complement strand
GAAAAACTCAGCGCCTGGGAGAATGCCCGCATCATCGTGCACAGAGCCGTTCGATCCAGAGTCCAAGAACATATTAAAAAGAAACTGCCGCCGGTTGCGAATGTACAGCCAGATGCGGATACCAAGCCTTTACCTGTTCCGGCTATCCCCAAAACACGGCGACGCCGCACGCCCTGGTTGATTATTCCTCTGGCCATAATCGCAATGGCGGCGTTCCTGTATTGGGGCCGGAGTGGTGAAAAAGGAAAAGAAGAAAACGTCATTTCTCCGAGTCATCAGGGTGCGGCAGTGAGTCAAGCGGACTCTGGCCAGAAGAAGATTCCAGAAACTGATAAAGTGCCAATCAAAGTGCTCACTACCCCAGCTGTTCCGCCGCAGCGATGGTCCAACACCATCGACATGGCATTCGTAAAAATCCCTGCTGGCACATTCACCATGGGTTCCACAAGCAGCCAGGCGGATGATCTCGCCAAGCCAGCCCACCCGGTTCAATTCACCAGACCTTTTTACATCGGCAAATACGAAGTCACGCAGAAAGAATGGACTGCGGTGCTGGGCACCACGATTCGGGATCAAAACTATCGCGGCCAGAAACCGCGCCAATTCAGAGGCATCGGCGACCGCTACCCCATGTACTATGTTTCCTATCAGGACATTTTGGCATTCATTCAACGGCTGAATGAGCGGGAGAAAACGAACACCTACCGGCTGCCTACTGAAACCGAATGGGAGTACGCGGCGCGGGCGGGGAGCTCCCAGGATGGCCCGGCAAACCTGCAACTCTACAGCTGGTTCGGCGAGGAGATCGGCGAGGGCGCGCTGCATATGGTTGGATTGAAAAGAGCCAATCCCTGGGGTGCTCACGATATGCTGGGCAACGCGGCGGAATTGATCTATAATTTTACGCCGCAGTATTCAGCGGCAAGGCAGATAGATCCCAGACCAGGAACAGAAGACGGGCAGAATTATTGTCTGCGGGGAGGATCCATCGTCGACGACGAACATCTGTGCCAATTCAGCACCCGTGTGGTCATGGCCGGCAATTCAAGCTCCAGCTATGCCGGATTCCGGCTGTTGAAGGAAATTAGATAATCCAGTCATTTCATCAATATTACGCGAATCGTCTCGATAAAGGAACCGGCTTGCATATGCACGAGATACAATCCTGTTGCGGCCGGCAAGCTCTCTTCATCGCAACCATCCCAGGATACCTGGTGCAAACCCTTCGGATATACTTGCTTCGTCAAACTCTTGATCCTTTTACCCTGGAGATCATAAACCGTCAAAGCCACCTGCGTACGTTCGGGAATTTCAAAGGTGATGCGCGTTGACAGGTTAAAGGGATTTGGATAATTGAACCACAGCACGTACGAACCCGGCGCCTCCTGGACCTGATCTTCTGACTCTTCCACCAGTGCGATGCTGAAACGCCGCTCTGTTGCTGAACTGAGGTATTGATAGGATTCTCCTGCCGCCAGATTCAACGACCGGCCGGTTGATAGATCGTTCAAACACAGGCGCTGTCCCTGCGGCAGATGATGAATATTTTCCAACCGCAAGGTAATGATTTGATTATCATCAGAACAACTGACCTGAAAATCCCAATGATCATGATCCCTGTTCAAAGGCCGGAAATCGCCGCTGTAATAATCCGGATAGCGTGACCAATCCAGATGCGGGAAGGAGAGCGAAATGAATCCGCCGCAGGTGGGCGGCTCGGAAAAATCGTTCGCGTCCCATTCAGGGCTGGCATTTTTAAGTGCACCGAAATAATTGTGCAGATCGCTGAAAACACCACTGTGTGCCGATATTTGAACATACCACTCATTCTGTCCTAAGCTTTGAGTGATGTGATCGAGTGTTGATTTGCTCAGGGCGGCCGAATTGGCCCGGGCCGGTATTTCGATGGTTGTCTCCGTGGTACCCAGATTATGGAGGAAGTAGCCCTCCCAGGGGATCAATTCACTCCGGAAGGGGTCATAGCCGCCAGACTCGTTCTTCGCGCCATAATAGCCCACCAGTTTGGTTTCCACCTCTCCGTTCAGGATCACCTGGCTCCAATCCACCGCAAAGGTGAAGGGATTGCCGATCTGGTTCCACCCCGGCGCCAGGGTGATGACAAAGTTTTTCGCGGTCGACATGCTTTTCGCAGAGCCCGCATCGATGGACTTGGATGCGGCGGTGATCAACCAGAATCCGTTTCCCGGGGTAAAGGCAGGAAAACCGGATTGACCGTATTCCAAAAGACCATTGTTGGCATAGCGCAATAGCCGCCATTGTGTGTCATCATAACCGCCCAGATCGTCTTCCAGCACATTGAGGACGGCGGGATAATCAAGGATGCCCGGCACGCTGATCATGCGGTAAGCCATGGCGGGCGTCGTCACAGTGGAGATGAGGTTACTACTGCGCACCTGAATGATATAGGGTGAAGCGAAATTTTCCGGCTTAGCTACGCGATTTCCCTGACCATCACTGGCGAGAATATAGTATTCAAGTCCGCGATCCGTCACCGCAGCAGCGGGTATTGCAGCGCTATAATTCTCACCCGAGGCGACCATGGGCAGCATATCGAAGGTCGTTGAGCCGCCGCGGCGATAAAAGAGCTGTGCGGTTTGCACGGCGACATTGTCATTGATGACAGCCGAAATAGTCACATCCGAACCTGCGTTGGCGGTGGTGCTGGCTGTATGGGCGATTTGCGGGGCTATACCGTCGCCGCCAGGACTGATCGTATAAACAGCTGTGGCCGTTGCGCTGGGCGTCCAGCCTTCATAAAATGCCTTCGCCTTGACCGTCGTTGTCGCGGAAATCTGCAGCAGCGTTGCATAAGCCGTGCTGCTCTCCGAGGGTTCGGAGGCATCCAGGGTGAAACGAATCGTCGCGCCTGCGGTCAGGCAGGTGATGGTCACCGATTGCGCAGAAGTATAGATGCCTCCCGGCGGATTGAAGGTCGGTGTGGCCACCGTGCCCGTGATGATATAGACCGCAGAATCTACCGCGCTCGGCGCCCAGTCCGCCTTGAAAGCCTTTGCTTTCAGCGTGGCTGAAGAATTGATTTCGATGGGTTGGGCATAGAATATACTGCTTTGCGTTGGTGTTGCTCCATCCAGCGTGTAATAAATCGCGGCGCCCGCTGTGGCGCAGCTTAGGGTTACGGTTTGTGCCGTAGGATAGGTACCACCAGGCGGATCGAAGGTAGGCGTAGCCACAGCGCCGGTGATGGTGTAGGCGGCTGCCGCCGTGGCGCTGGGCGTCCAGCCTTCATAAAATGCCTTGGCTTTCACGGTGGTTGTGGTGGCTACCTGCAACGGCGCAGTGTAGATTTCGCTGGTCTCCGATGGTTCGGATGCATCCATGGTGTAGCGGATGGTCGCCCCGGCGGTCAGACAGCTGATGGTCACCGATTGAGCGGTTGTATAGGTGCCTGCGGGTGGTTGGAAGGTCGGCGTGGCTACCGTGCCGGTGATGATATAGACGGCGGAATCCACCGCGCTCGGCAACCAGTCGGCCTTGAATGCCCTGGCTTTCAGCGTCGCCGATGAACTGATCGTGATCGGCTGCGAATAGAGCGAATAGCTTTGCGTTGGTGTGGAGCCATCCAGCGTGTAATAAATCGCGGCGCCCAGTGTGGCGCAGCTGAGGGTCACGGTCTGTGCCGTGGGATAGGTGCCGCCGGGGGGATCGAACGTAGGCGTAGCTACAGCGCCGGTGATGGTGTAGTCGGCTGCCGCTGTGGCGCTGGGCGTCCAGCCTTCATAAAAAGCCTTCGCCTTCACCGTTGTCGTGGCGGAAATCTGCAGCGGCGTTGAATAAACCGTGCTGCTCTCCGAGGGTTCGGAGGCATCCAGGGTGTAGCGGATCGTCACACCGGTGGTCAGACAGCTGATGGCCACCGATTGAGCGTAGGTATAAATACCTGTGGGTGGATTGAAGGTCGGTGTGGCCACGGTACCGGTGATGATGTAGATGGCCGAATCCACGGCGCTCGGCGCCCAGTCCGCCTTGAATGCCCTGGCTTTCAGCGTCGCTGACGAATTGATGGTAATGGGATCTAAATAGAACGAACTGCTTTGCGTGGGCGTGGAGCCATCCAGCGTGTAATAAATATCGGCCCCCGCGGTGGCGCAGCTAAGGGTCACCTTCTGCGTCGTGGGATAGGTGCCGCCGGAGGGATTAAAAGTCGGTGTGGCCACCGTGCCGGTGATAGTATAGGTGGCTGTGGCTGTAGCGCTCGGCGTCCATCCTTGATAAAAAGCCTTCGCCTTGACCGTCGTTGTGGCGGAAATCTGCAGCGGAATAGTATAAGGCGAACTAGTCTCAAGGGGTTCGGATGCATCCAGCGTGTAGCGCATCGTCGCGCCTGCGGTCAGACAGCTGATGGTCACCGATTGCGCAGAGGTATAGATGCCTCCCGGCGGATTGAAGGTCGGTGTGGCCACCGTGCCCGTGATGATATAGACCGCAGAATCTACCGCGCTCGGCTCCCAATCCGTCTTGAAGGCCCGGACTTTCAGAGTGGCTGATGAATTGATTGTGATCGGTTGGGAATAAAGCGAACTGTTTAGCACAGGCGTGGAGCCATCCAGCGTGTAATAAATCCTAGCGTCGGCGGTTGAACAGCTGAGCGTTACCGTCTGGGCCGCGGGATAGGTGCCGCCGGAGGGATCAAAAGTCGGTGTGGCCACCTGCAAGACGGGTGCAGTGGTGGTAAAGCTTTGATCTTCTCCGTATACACGATAACGATCGGTGATGACCACGGATGTAAAATGGTATTTTGTACCCGGCGCGAGGCCGCCAATATCCCTGGATACCGCCACAGCCGTTGTATCGGACACCGGACTCTCCATGGCGTCCGCTGAATCCCCATAGGCAGTCGTCAGTCCAAACAGAAATCGCACCATGGCAGCAGTGCCATGCGAATTGACACTGCCGCGCAAGGTGGCGCTGCTATCCGTCACAGCACTGGCCGGTGTTGTGATAACCAATGGTTTTTCGAACCATGTCGTTTCAGATATTTCGCCGCTCATATCGCTGTACAAGGCATTTTTCTGCATGCCATGCGGCGGCGTGTAACTTCTCGCCGAAAAATAGTATCGTGTATTGGCTGATAGACCATCCACGATGAGCGTGGAATCGGTCTTGCTGCTGGTAGTGACAGAATCGCTGTAAACGCCAGATGATATCCCGTACTTGAAGACATAATAACCTCCATCCCCTTTGTACTGGATGGGCTGCCAATGCACGTGGATGGCAGAATCCGAAGTGGCATTGGCGCGCAGCAAATCCGGTTTGATGGTTTGCGTCGATTGCCAGTCAGTATCCTTGCTCTTCAGGAAATTGACAAGTGCAATGTTATCAGAGTAGAGCGCATTATAGCCCAGATCGGTTTTATCGGAGTGCAGCTGCGTCAGATGAACCATTTCAGCCGGTAAAGGACCACTGAGTTGATTATTGCTTACTTTGAACAATTTCAAATTATTCAGACTATCAATACCTGCCGGGATAGAACCACTCAGATAATTGCAGCTAAAGTCCAGACTGTCCAGATTTATCAAATGGCCCAGGCAAGAGGGGAATGCCCCTGTAATTCCGTTGTGGCTGAGGTTTAGACTCGTCAGGCCAGAGAGATCCTTGGTTGCGTCCGGCAATGTGCCGGCGAGGTTATTAGCAACTAAATCAATCTCTCTCACATGTGATTCCGATATGGTGATGCCGTACCAGGACGCTTCACTTCCGGGCATGGCAAAACCATCTGTATGGAGAGGTGGATTTTTCCAACCGGTTTTAATATGCCAACCATCTCCATGGGTGCTGTCGTAAAGGACGGTCAAGGCGGCTCTTTCTGCAAGCGGGATGAGAAGTTCAACGGTTTTAAAGGTTGCATCGTCACTGGTCGTGGTGCCTTTGGCATTGGCCGCCACGAGCCGGTAATGATAGGTGCGCAAGCGTTCCAATCCCGTAAGGAAAATAGAAACCGTGTCCGGTTCATTACCGCTAACCGGACTTGGAATGGCTGTGATCGTGGTGCCATAAGCGGTTGTTGGGCCATACTCAAAGGATACAATGGCTGAAGCGCCATTTGCATTCACCGTTCCGGAAAGAGTCGCAGTCGTGGTGGTGATATCCGTGACTGGCAGAAGGGTAACCGTGGGGGCCATGGCGAGCGTGGTGAAGGTTAAATCTTCGCCATACGCGGTTCCGGCGCTGTTGGCCGCCGCAATCCGGTAGTGATAAACCGTGCCTGGTTTGAGTCCGGATATGGATGCTGACATGTAAATGGCTGTATTGCCACTGATGGGACTTTGCTGTGCGACAGCCGAATCGCCATAACTGTTTGTCAAACCATATTGGAACTTGACGGTTGTTGTGCCGCCATTTGGATTTACCGTGCCCTGCAGGGTAGCGGCCAGTGCCGTAATGTCTGTTGCACTCAATGTCTCGCAACCGGGCTTGCTGATGCTGGTTGTCGCCATGATCTCGGCGCTGAAATCGGAATAGATGCTGTTTTTCTGACTGTCGTGGGCAGGCGTATAGGCTCTGATTTTAAAATAATAGGTCTTGCCCGCTGAAAGGGTATTTATTATAATACTCGAAACGGATTTATCATCCGTATCCACGGAATAGACATGATTGGCTGGGAAATCCCGGTAGCTGATGTTGTAAAAACCGCCATCAGACTGATAAAGAATTGGATCCCATTCCAGCTTGATTTCGGTAAAAGAGAGGGTCGTGGCACGCAGGTTTTTGGGTGTTGTGGTCTGTGTCAGTTCCCAGCCAGGTGCATGGAGATCCAAAAACCGCCGCACCGTTGAATCGGATGAAGAGAGGCCGTTATAATCCAATGACAGATTCGTGCCCACACTGGTCAATTTCGTAATGGAAGCCGGAATTTCGCCTTTAAAGGCATTGTGGTTCAAGCGGCAGGAGACAAGATTGGATAAGAAACCTAAGGAATCAGGAAGAGAGTAAGATAAAGAATTATGCGACAGATTTAATTCCGTCAGCAGATTCAGTCTACAAAGGCTCTCAGGGATTTCGTAATAAATGCCATTCGAGTCCAGTAGTAAAGTTTGCAAATATGATAAGCTTGGCAATTGGTCATCATGCAAATAACCTGACAGGTTGTTGTTTTTTAGATTAATCTCCACAACATGTCCGCCGGATAGGGTCAGTCCATACCAATCTGCTTCTGTGCCCGGCATGGACAGTCCATCGTTATCGAGTGGAGGTTCTTGCCAGCCGCTGCTATTTTTCCACTCCTCACCACCCAGAGCATTCCAGAGCGCCCTGCGCAACGCTTCACGTTCAATTTCCGGCAGCATGACCGGATTGGCCTGGACATTGGCAGTAAATCTAACGGGATTATTCTTATTAAAATCACAGTAAGCCTCGACCTGCTTAATCCCGGTCTCAGGTGGCAGAAACCAGAAAATCATTGCAGTGCCATTCGCATCAGTCAGAACATCCGCGGTATCCAGATTTGTACTGTTAAACCAACCGCCTTGATAAGAATCACAACGAAAGTGCACCGGGTAGTTACTGATGGGATTGCCTGCATAATCGGTCACTTTAACCACGAGAGGAGCCGGCAGCATTGTGGCAGCCATGCCTGTTTGCATATCGCCACTGACAATTGCCAGATAGTGGGATGATTTGGTCTTGGCAACAAGCACAACCGCATATTCACTGACCAGCGTATCTTGTTGTGAATCATGCGGAAGTGTTACGGTTCTGACACTGAAATAGTAAGAGGTATTTTCCGCAAGACCGTCGACGTCCACGTAAGAAGCCGATTTGTCGGATGTCCTTACCGTCTGGCTATAATTGGGATATTGATAAGTGGTTGAGTACCCCACCTCATAATATCCATTATGTTGTGTATATGGTATTGGCGTCCAGCTGATCCGGATCGTGTGATCCGAAACCGGTGTTGCAGCCGCATTGGTGGGGGTGACTGTTTGCGTTGATTCCCAGGTGGGATTTTTACTATTCAGAAAAGTTCTTAGGCCAGAACTTGAGGTGGAAAGCATGTTGTAATCCAGTCGAAGCGTATCCAGGCTCGTGTAGTATTGCAACTGACTTGTTATTCCTCCTGAAAATTGATTATTATCCAATCTGAGCGTTTTGAGTTTGGAAAATGAGTAGCCAAACGCAATCCAGCTTGGCAGGCTCCCCCCAATTTTATTTCCGGATAGATCGAGCACTGCGAGGTTGACAGGGAAAAAACTATAAAGTGTCAAAGAATCAGTTCCCAAATGATTATCTGCCAATCTGAGTTCTGTCAACACATAGTTGTAATTACTACCACCAGTCACCTTACAGCCCGTTAAATGGTTGTGACTAAGATTGATTTTTTGCAAATTGGGCAGGTCGGATATCTTGGCGTTGATCCGCCCGGTGAGGTTATTATTGACCAGAACAATGGCAGTGACATGATCGGATGTGACGGTTATGCCATTCCAGTTCCCCTCGGTTCCGGGCTTGGCAAAGCCGTCGGTGTGAAGAGGCGGTGTTTTCCAGCCAGTTTTCTTGGTCCAGTTATCGCCATGCGTCGAATCATAGGCGGCGATCAAAACCGCGCGTTCGCTGGTGGGGATGGCCCCCAAAGCGGATCCCGCGCACACAAATAAAAGTAACCAGCATTTCCAATATTTTCCCATCTAACCGCCTCTGCTGGATATCATTCTCGTTCAGTTCGTAAATCCTTTTCCTGGCCGGAGCCAATCGCCTCGTTCCTCTGTCTGCTAAATAAACTATCCTAATGGGGCAGAATGTCCCACAGCATTCACCTGTGGCTGTCTGAAACGATAAAATCAGGTTTATGTTGAGCGCATCTACTGCGTCGATAAATGCAGCACCACAGACGCTGCACTCCATTAGAAATTGTATTTATTAGATTAATAACAAATCAGGCTTTGTGCTTGAAAGAACGATGCATACCATATTGAAAACTTGGTATCATTCAACTACTTCCTGGACAGCCATGATCGCAGGTGGGGCACACCGTTAAAGACCATGGACAACTGACGACAGACCACGAAGGACGGCGGACGACCGACGATGGACCATGGACCGCCACAGAACTGCCAACTGTCCATTGCCAACTGCTTTTTATCACGGCGTCCCGGGCGGATCCGGCAACTTGTTGCTGGTGGGTGGCTCTGGAGTTTCCCCACCTCCTCCTGCCATGGCAGCCGCGGCGCCGCCCCCGCCCAAAGCCAGCGCGCCAAGGGCCACATACAACCAGGTCTTGCTCTTTTTCTTCGCTGCGGTAACCACCACGACCTGCGGATTTCCGGCGCTGCGCCAATCGGCGATCTTGCCGTTCTTGGAACGCGCTGTGATATAATACATCCAGTTGGCCGGCTCGGTCGATGCGGGCAGCATGGCGGCAAAAACAGCACCGGTGCTGTTGACCATGAGCTGTTTCAAATAGACGACTTCCGTGGTCCGTTTGAAATGCAGGACGACCGAATCCACCCCGGCCGCTGCCGTAACCCGGGCCGTCACCTCAACCGGCGCGCCCACCTCTGCCGTACGCAACGGTTCGCATTCAATCGCGGGCGGCGTCTGCCGCCATTGCTCTACTTTTTCCCTGGCGCTGTCGAAAGGCTTGCGCAACCGTGGTGAATCAGACAACAGCAAGTCGAATACCGGGTATCGTTTCAACAATTCCACATAGGCATTTTCGGCCTTGGCTTCATCGCCCAGGGCTGCGGCCGAAAAAGCGATGTACTTGTAGGCCTGAATAATGTCCTCTTTATCGCTCAAACCCCGTGTCAGCGCCTGCTCCAGACTGGTGATGGCATTCTCAAATTCCGCATCTTCGCACTGCTGCACGCCCTTCCGCAGCAAATCCTTGGGAGAGGACTGTGCCAAAACCGGCTGCACCAGGATACACTGCTGCATCAGCAACAGGGAGGCCAAAACAACAGCGGCCAGTTTGACAAATCGGTTATCGGAAAGCATGAAAATCATGACGAATCATCCTTATTTTTGCGCGAATTTTTCCGCGACACGCACGGTTTTATTGGCTTCCACCACGATCTTTTTTTGCACTTTGCCTGGATAGCCATCAAACACCAGCCGGAACTCGAGCTGATGCTCGCCTTCGCTCACATCCCTTAAAACCAGCGGCGTCGGGCCGATCTCCTTACCATCGAGAAACACCGTACTCCAGGGCTGGGTGTAGACGCTGATAGTACCATAGTTGAGGCGCTCGGCATAATAATCAGGCAATGAACTGGAACTGATGTTGAGGCCGGGGAAAAATTCCTGAATAATTTTTGCCGAAGACTGGTTGGCCTCCACTTTATACACCTCGGCTACAAAAATCTCCTTATCGCCAATGGTCAAATCACGGGCAAGGGACTGATAACTCTTGCGTATCATATATTTATCGCCGTTTTTCACCCGATTTCCGCCGACATTGAGCATGACTTCATGCAAATCCTTATCAAACAATACCAAATCAGCCATCTGTTTGTTCAACTCGACCACTACCGCATCATCCAGGGTGCCAAATTTTTCCGGAGTCTGTTTCTTCTGCAAGGACCGCGCGAAGTCGAGCGTCTTCGTATTGGTATAGTTATATAGTTCGCCCGTGGTGATGTCCTGATCCTGGTTATAATCAGCATTACCCCGGATACCTTCACACAAATAATAGGTGAATATGCCATGCTTCAGTTTATTATCCTCATAAGATTGCTGATCCGCTGCTGATCCACAGATGACAATTTTATCCTCCAGGCTCAAATCAAATGAATAGGGATCGGCCTCTCTGTTTGCAGCACCGCGGGCGCCGCTGTGAACCATGTTGAGGCCGCGGCCGCCATCATCCTCCAGAGAGCGACCGGCTGCGCCCCCCGAATGGCAGCAATCGAGAACGACCACCACTTCTTTGGCCTCGATGCGGCGAAACCAGTGCCCGATTTCATCGTCAACGATGACGGTCGATTCGTCCTCCAGATCCGTTCCATACGGGCAAAAAGCCTCATCGAGTCCATCTTCCTCGTTTCTGTCCGAATCGGTCACACGTGTGCCATGGCCGCTGAAGTAAAAAAACACCACATCTTCCGGTTTGGCAACCTGACCGAGCCAGTATATCTCTTTTTTGATGTTATTAAAAGTTGCCTGGTCATCCAATAACAAATGAACGTTCTGTTCCTGGAAACGGGCGAAACGGGTCAAGGACTCGCGCAGGTAACGCGCATCCGCCACACTGTAGCGCAGATCTTCGATGGCGGGATTCTGATAATCATTGATGCCGATGATGACCGCGTATTTTTGCTTTGCCACGATCAATCCCGGCATAAATGATAACAGCAAGAGAATAACCATTTTTCTGGTCATGTAATCTCCTAATCTTTGATCAAAATCTTCAAATCATACGTGGTCCACTTTTTTTCTGCCAGTGGGGATTCATCCAGCCGCAGACTTCGGGCCTGACTGGTGGCGCCGTCCGAAATAATTTGTTGGGTCAGCAGTTCCTCCAAACGTGCAAACGAGAGGGAATCCTGGGTGACAATCGTCTTGATGACATCTGTGCCCGCAGGAGGGAGCGCCAGAATACTGGGTATGATAACCTCCTCCCCAGCGTACAGTTTTTTCCCCCCGTCCTGATCCGCGGGATAAATCAGCGTCGTGATGCCGCTGGTGCCGATATCGTACACATAAAGATAACAGTCCTTCGCGGAACGTATTTTCAAGTCGAATACTTCGCCGATGCGGAATTCGCGTTTGGGAATGGTGCATGAAAGCGCGAAAGCAGGCTCGAAATGATCGACTTTACTCAGATTTTCCATTACAAACTGTTTTTGGATGGTGGAAACACTCTGCCGTCCCACCCGAAAACAAAAAGCGGAATGACTGATCGCTGACAGATCTTCATCGATCCACTGCTTCTCAACACGGCCTGAATGCACATTCAGCAGCGAGCATCGGACGATCAGGGTCTTTTTTTCGCTGGTTTGATATTCTGCCATGAGCAGCTTTTCAGCATCCAGCAGCCGGGCTATTTCCAGAGCATTTTCAGTCGATTTAATTTCCAGCGCTTGTGACTTTTTCATGGCCAGGACCGAGTCGACTTCCATGCTGTCGAGCAGTGCTACCGTGCTGCTGCTCATCAGTTCCATCGAGATGGCGCGGTGGAATAGATTGACCGTGGAGGCGTTGCTGCTGCCGATAAACTTTGGGAAAAAAAGCCGGGCCGGAAGTGCCAGTTGTGCGGTTCCATTCGCGCAAACGCCAAAAACGAAGATTAGTAAAAGCAGGTGTTTTATTCGCATCGTCTCTTCTCGCATTAACCCAATTTGTCTAATCGAGCATCGATCTGAAAAAAATCTCAGCGGTCGTGATACAGGGTTATCTCACGCACGATTCTGCCGGATCCCTGTAACCATCTGCTTAAATTGCCACCTGCCGGATCTGTGTACAGCTCTGTCCCTTGACCTGCCGGCGTTTCTTGCATGCCTTCATTTTCCGTGCCACCCAGATTGGCCAGCACATCAAAGGGCTCTTGTACACGCCTGTCCCGATTAAAATGTGCATCCAACTGACGGGCAAAATAATCCAACGGATCAATGGATGCAATCACATAGATTTTTTCTGTTCCGAGGGTGGAATCGACACGGAAACAGGTAAACTCGGAGGGCAGGATGGACATCTTGCCGGCCGCCAGAAAATGATCTTCCCCGATGAGAGGATAGAGCACATGAACATCACCCAAGGCATTCAAGTTGACGATAAAAACGTAACAATCCTGCGAAGCCAATAATCGCAACTGCAGTTCGTCGCCTGAATGCATTACACTTTGGTCATATATCTCTTCATACTCATCGCCCCTGCGGCAGTGCAAAGAATAGTTCAACTTTATATCTTTGTTTGCGGCGCGTTCAACACGGGATGTCAGCATAAACGGCAGGGCATTGGCGATACTGTTCTTCAGGTAGCCAAGGGCTGAATTACTGCGATCCAGTGCGAGGCCACGTTCCACATGATAAAAAGCTTCTGCCACGTATCCGGTCTTGGCAAGAAAAGCCGCGGCTCTCTCATTGAAATCGATCAAATCAAAGGCTTCATCGCGCAACTGCTTCAGCCGGGTGGTCACCCCGGTGGCCTCCTGCCTGCCGGTTATCTGTAGCAATAAAATGCCCGGGAGATCATCAATTGACAGTGAATAAACCCTGCCATGCTCGAGATTTTTTCCGGTTATCTGCAGGGTAATGAGTCCCGAGCGAGCAGGAATGTTCAGTGTCAGCGTAGGCAGTTTTTGCGAATCTTCTTTGAGGGAAAGTGCATGCGGTTTGCCATCCCCCTGAACGACCACATGGGGGTTGGTTAAATATGTTTTAACCGGGGGGGAGACGACAGATCCCGGACGACGCGCTGAGCTGCGCGCTCCGGCGTGATTGCTAAAAGCGGGTTTGGAATAATAGCGCAGCCAGGCGCTGATATCATCCTTGAGTGTATCGCTGACAGCATTCTGCAAAGATTCAATTTCTGCACCGATTTTGATATGCGCAGGTGCACTAAATTTTTTACTGGTTCCTTTGTCCAGGAAATAAAGCCTGATCTGTGCATTTTTCTCCAGGATCAATTCATCCGTGCTGGAGAATCCTTGCCCGCGATAGACTTTTTGATCTGGCGCAGCAAGACAGGTCACGGTGCCGGTTTTGGACAGATAACTGACCTCGGCAACTGTCTGTGCCTTCACTATTCCGGAAAAAATTAGAAGCAAACCTAGTAGAGCGTGGCGCATCATTTTTCTTCCCTAAAATCAGCCCACATCTGTTAGTGTTCAATATAAAATCAGAAAATTTGCTGCGAATTATCAACTGTCCCGTTATTTCGAAACGATCATCTTTTTTGCTACTTTTTGAGATCCCGATTCAAAATAAAGAAAATAAACACTGCTTGTCACCGGCTGATGGCCATCGTCTTTTCCATCCCAAATAACGGTGTACTGGCCAATACTTTGCGTTGCATTTACCAGGGTACGAATCACCTGACCTCTTAAATTATACACGGCCAAATGGACAGGGGCAGTTTCCGGAATAATATATTGAACCACCGTTTGCTGATTGAACGGATTGGGGTAGTTTTGCAGCAGTTCATATTGAGTCAAACGGTTTATATCGGCATATCCGGAATAGTTATGACTTTGCTCTCCAACAATCAACTTGAAATCCCGAGTGTTCACGCAGTTCCCGGCAGGGAAAACATAAGATTTTTGTTCTTTGAAATCGATGAGCACATGACTGGATTTATCCAGCAAGGTTATCGGCCATTCTTCAGGAATATTTTTTGAGGTCGCAAACGATAATTCGACCTTGGCATGAGATGAACTTGTACGTACAGAAAAGTCCCATTCGCCGCCTTGGCCCTTCAGTGCATGAAAATCACCACTGTACAATCCCGGACAATCCGCCCAATCTTCATGCGGGAAAAAGAGCGCAATTTCACCTTCGAAAAACGGTGCTTCGGAAAAATCATTTTTATCCCATCTGTCAGCAGCACTCTGGAGGCAGCCGATGTAATTATCAACGTCCTGATGGGATCCGCAGGTCGCAGTAATCTGTGCCATCCACTCCTCTGGAGCTAGATTATCAAAGACCAAAGCATCGCTGCCCGCTTTTTGCAGGGAAGCATCGGCGGCTTTTGGCGGTATTTCGATGAAGACATCGCTACTGCTGTGGTTCTTCACAAAGTAACCTTCCCACGGCAGCAACAATGTCTGATAATAGCGGTATCCAGCGAGCGTGTTATCCGTTCCTTCATAACTGACCAGGCGGTCTTCAATCAGGCCATTTTTAATGACATCGCTCCATTTGACCGGAAAAGCAAAGGGATTGCCGATCTGGTTCCAGCCAGCATGCAATGTGATGGTAAAATTTTGGCTAGTGGTTATGCTCTGAGCTGCGCCAGCATGCAAAGTTTTCGCTTCGCGCGTGATCAGCCAAAAACCTCGACCAGGTTGGATCGACTGAAAATCGTTATCCAACTTAAATTCCTGCATCTTTTGTTGTGTATAATGCAACAGCCGCCATTGCGCATTGTCATAATTTCCCCATCTGGTTTCCAGGACATCATGGGGTGAGGTTTTCTCCAACTGCAGAGGGATCGAAATCAGCCGATAATACATGGCAGGGGTCTTTTCGGTCCGGGCAAAATCGACCACTTTCACAGGCACGAATAGCGGTTTGGTTTCAGGGGTGGAAACTGGAAAAGTGCAGCTATTGCCGGCTTTATCGGAAGCCAGGATATAATATTCCCATCCGCGTTCAGAAATCTGGTTGGCATCGATGAGGGCCGAAAAACTATTTCCGCCGTTGTCATTCATAACTATGGTTTTAAAAGCGGTACTGCCACCCTGGCGAAAATTAATCACAACGCTGCCGATTTTGCCTATATCAGTTATATCGGCAAACACTGTTAACTTTTTCCCGGAAATCGCGCTATCCACATGTGTCTCTACAATAACCGGGCTGGTCAAGTCAACTGAAAAATTCCTGATATCAGAGGCATCGCCATAATAAGCCCCATCCCATGCAGAAACCCGCCAGTAATAATTTCCATCAACCAAGGCCGTCTGCAGGGTATAACTGCAGCTGTCTCTTCCCGCAGGCCGCGGCGGTATCGGATCAAATCCCACCGTGTTGATTCTGCTCTCGAACGGACTTCCGGTCACTGGTGCAGTGAAATTGCTGTCTGCAGCAATTTCAACCTTAAAATGCAGCGCTTCATCTTCAGGATCAGAAGGAACCGACCAGGTAAGCGCAGGTTTTGCAGCTTTGGTGTAGCTTGCATCTGCCGGCAGGCTTGCTACCGGTCTGTCAGGCGCAGAGTTGCTCTTTGCCTGCGTTTTAAAGCTGTAGGTTTCCGCGGCCATACTGTTTCCAGCATTATCCTTTGCCTGAACTGTAACCGATACAATTTGGCTGAATGCAAACACCGTTGTCGGAGTGTAGGTTACCGTACATTCCGCAGCTGACCCGGAAATAACCGGAGTTACCGCGACGCCATTTATTTGCAGACGGATGCTCGACAGGGCCACGCCGCTACCAGCATCTAAAACATGAATACTAACCGGCGTTGACACAGCGACATTTTCAGCATTTTTCGCGGGCACATGCGCTGAGGTTGAGGGGGCAGAGGTATCCACGATGAACTGATTTACTATTGAAGGAGAGCTGTATGTATTCCCGTCAAAGGCTAACACCCGCCAATAATACGAACCGTCACTGAGCGGATTTTGCACGGTAAAACTGCAGGTGCCCGATCCTGCAGTCGCAGGCAAGCTGATGCCAAATCCCAACAGACTGTTCCTGCTTTCAAATGGACTATTCGCGATGGGATCGGTAAAATTGCTGTCGCGAGCCACTTCAACCTTAAAATGCAGCGCATCTCCTTCGGTGTCTTCGGGGACAGTCCAGATCAGCTGCGGCAGTGCCGAATTGAAATACGTATCAGAGGCCGGATAGCTTGAAACGGGTGTCTCTGGAGAAGAATTGGATCCTGTGATAAAAGCTAAATCATTTCCCGCTTTACTGCCGCTGTCATTGACCGCAACAACCCGGAAATGATACGTGGTATCTGGAAGCAAGCCGGTGATCTGGCCACTCACTGCGACATTGCCGTTGCCATCCACCGGACTGGGAGCAGCGTATATCTGGCTGCCGTAACTGATGGTCAATCCATAATCAAAATGAGCCACCGTTCTGAGACCATTTGCATTTACAAATCCATTTAGCACGGCTGATGTGCGCGAAATTTCTGTGGCTGCTACTGTAATAGCGTCAGGCGGAAGAGCGCTTGTGGTAAAAGTTTGGTCCAAACCTGTGCTGGTTCCGGCTGCGTTGGTCGCGCTGATACGATAATGATAGACGGTATTTGGCAGCAAACCGCTTATCACGGTGGAAACGGCTGTGCTCATGGCGCCGGACAAGGGGCTTTGGGTCGCTTCCCTTGTACTGTCATAGGATGTCGTTAAACCGTATTCAAATAAGACGCTTGTCAAGAGCCTATTAGGATTGACGATGCCATTCAACACTGCCGCTGTGCCGCTGACCGAGGATGCAGCCAGCGTCTGCAGGGTTGGCGCCAGCAAAGCATCCGTCGTGGCGCTTACTTCGTCGCTGTTTGCGCTATGCAGATCGTTCTGCTGATTGCCATGAGCGGGCGTGGATGCGCTTACTGTGAAAAAATATTTTGTCCCAGGATTCCGCCCGGTAATGTCAATGGTGGAATCCATTTTGGTATCAGTGCGCGAAGAATCGGAATATTGACCTGAAATTGTGCCATAAAAAATGGTATAGAAACCATCATCTTCACGATACGGAATGGGCGACCAGCTTATCCGGATGGATGTGTCAGACAAAGTGGATGCCGCAACCTGCGTCGGCGGTAGCGTCTGCGTCTGCTCCCAGTCCGGGTCTTTCACACTTAAATAACTCCGTATATCAGCGTCAGATGAAGACAGCATGTTATAGCCAAAATCGGTCGATGCGGAATCTGACGCCAAATTGGTCAGATTGCTGATCGAGCCGGGGATGTCACCACACAGCGCGTTTCCATTCAGGGTCAATGCCATTAATTGCGTGCAGGCGCCGAGCTTGGAAGGGATTTTACCACTGAGGGCATTTTCAAATAAATGCAGCGATCGCAATTTGGTCAAGTTGCCAATTCGAGCTGAAAGAGTATCAGAATGGCTGTTGTGTCCAACGTTCAACACCTCCAGATTGGTCAGATCATACAGCTCCTCTGGTAAAGGTCCGCTGAGGGCATTGTACCCGAACGATAGGCTTTTCAGTTCGCTCAGTTGGCCAAATTCTTTGGGAATGGTTCCAGTCAGATTATTCTGACTCAAATCAATGCTTTCAAGCGCTGTAAGCGTGCCAAGCTCTGGTGGCAGCGTTCCATTTAAATTATTTGCAGCAAGCATCAAGCTGTCGACATGTTCCCCCAGGACTGATACACCATGCCAGTTTCCTTCGCTTCCGCTTACCTGAAATCCATCCTCCGCCAGGGTACCCTCTTTTCACCCCGAATTACTCAGCCATTGATCTCCCCCGGTGCTATTGTAAAAGGTAATGAGGGCGTTGCGTTCAGCGACAGGCAAGCCGGGCAGGGCTGACGTGATAAAAGACTGATCCAATCCTGTTGTTGATCCCGCAGAATTAGTCGCTTTAACGCGAAAATGATAGGTCGTATCGGGAAGCAGATTAGTTATTTGCACACTCACTGGTTGCTCCCCGGATCCGCTCAGAGGACTTTGCGATGCAGTGTTTGTGGCGCCGTAGAAAATCGTTAATCCATACTCGAACTCTACCGTCGTGGCGGAATTGTTCGGATTCACCATTCCATTCAAAATGGCTGATGTTAACTCAACAGTAGTGGCAGGCGATGTGGAAGCGGCCGGGGCAATCGCCTTGGTTGTGAACGTCTGGTCAATTCCCAGTCTTGTATCAACACTATTGGTGGCTTTGACGCGAAAATGATAAGTAGTATTGGGCAACAAATCTGTGAGAGCCGCCGCGACCGAAGTGGCCGCTGTGCCTGTGACTGGACTTGGTGTGGCCGCTTTGGTGCTGCCATACGAAGTCGTCAATCCATATTCAAATATCACGGCGGTTGAGGCACCATTTGGATTCACGGTTCCATTCAACATTGCTGAAACGCCAGTGACGGAGGTAGCAGTAGTGGTGGTGACAGTTGGAGCGGCCGCCGCGGTCGTGACATTCACTTCTTCGCTGTTGGCGCTGGTCAGATTGTTTTGTTGGTGATCGTGTGCAGGTGTATAGGTCCGAATGGTGAAATAATATTTTGTACCTGGATTCAAACCCAAAATATCCAGACTCGATGCAGATTTATCGGCTGTACAGTCTGATTTCGTATAACCGCCCGAGCTCGTGCCATAGCGAACTATATAGTAACCGCCATGAGCAGTATACAAAATGGGCGTCCAACTTATTCGAACAGAGTTACTTGACAAGGGTGATGCTGCTACGTTTGTTGGCGGCACGGTTTGCCGGGGCTCCCAGTCTGCATCTTTCCCGTTAAGAAATTCTCTGACAGTTGGATCAGAAGTATAAAACATATTATACTGCAAATCCAAAGTGGTTGCAGCTGTCATGTTCTTTATTGAGGATGGTATTTCCCCGTTCATGGCATTGTAACCGACCCGAAAAGTTGTTACAGATGTTAAATTACCAATTTGTGAGGGAAGAGAACCTGAGAGACGATTTTTCCACAGATGAACTGATTTGATCGATGTTAAATTACATATTATGGAAGGAAAATTACCGCTTAATTGATTGTCGAATAGAGTCAAGTATTCAAGACTGGTCAAATTTCCAATTTGTGAAGGTATCGATCCTGTGAGATTGTTTTCTGCTAAATAAAGTTTCGAGAGACTGCTAAAATTCCCAATTGATGCTGGAATACTACCAGTCAACATGTTATTGCCAATATTAATACTAGCTACATGACCGGCTCCTCCATCCAGATCTATTCCGTGCCAGTTTTCTTCAGTCCCAGGCATGGAGAATCCATCAGTGTGTAACGGTGCGTCCTTCCATCCCGTCTTAATGTTCCAACTATCACCGTTTGTACTGTTATACAAGTCAATTAATGCAGCACGTTCCGCTGCAGGGATATCAGCAAACGCATCCACATTGCACCAAATCGCAAAGCAAATGGTCAATAAAACAAGTGTTCGTCTCATCTTTTCGATACCATCTTTTTTCATCTGCTCAATTCTGGAAGAACAATAAAACAATTATTTATTGAATTTATCAAGTAGAAAGGGAATGATCTGGATATTACCCCATTCAGGATAAAATTTCTATGGATTAGAAATATTATGGAGAGAATCCCCGTGTTTCGAGCACATTATATTCGCTGGGTTTGGGGGTACTAAACAACTCCGCACAGACGTTAGCCTTCAAGAAAATAATAAATCACTGACATTAAATCAAGCAAAATTGTTATAAAGTATATAATTAACTATATACAGAAACGGTTTGCTTCACCATAGCTGTTTTTTTCTTGCCTTGTGTCGATCAAACCTTGATATTACCCATCTTCCCGCAAAAAGTTTTCCCCCAGCATACAAAAATGATTGATCACGCAAATTGAATTAGTTATATTAAGCCATTCTCACTGCCTGATCTAAGAAAATAAAGAAAGGAGCGAATCATGACACGCAAACAAGCAACATACGACTTTTTGATGATAGCACTGTTCGGTTTGATCCTGGTGGGCGCCTGGGGCTGCCACAGCGCCCGCATGGCCGTGCCCGGCGACCTCAAGGATTCCGGCCAGATGATGACCTGCAAAGGCCGCGGCGGCTTTGACGAAACCTTCGACCTCGGCAGCTACCGCGTCCATGAGGTCAAACGCGGCTGGACCAAACGCACCGCCTGGGGTTTCCTCATCTGGGAAAAATCCAGCGCCAGCCAGAAATATGAGTTCTCCCTCACCGGAAGCGACGACGCCGTCTGGAACGGCCAGGCCATCACCAATCTGAACCAAAAAGATCTCAAAAGCGAAGCCTGGGGCGGCGAACTGCAGATCGGTTTAAGCTCGGAACAAAACCTCGTGGTCAGATACGGCAAACAGGATGTCAAGGCGGGCTGGACCATGGTCCTGATGAAAAACAAGGATAACGTCCTGGAGGGCTTGCTCGGCAACGGTTCCATCGTCTACAGCATCGATGGCACGAAAAAACTGGCGGGCTCCCCCATGCCGCTGGGCGATGCTTCCGGCTATATCATCACCCGCAACGGCCGCAATGTCTGCGCCGTCGAGGTGATCAATGCCGGCGCGGTGTGGTTCGCGCCCTCTCTCACCAGCAACGAACGCGACCTCCTGGCTGCCGCCGCGACCGGATTGCTGCTCTATCAGGATTTGGAGCAATAACTCGATCTTTATAAAAGTGCAAGAACAGATTGACTTCGGGATGTCCTGGCTGAATGATTCACCGCTGAGAATACTGAGGCGCAGAAAAACAATTTCAAGATTTGCAGAGGCCAAGAGTCGGTTCCCTCTGTGTCTCCATGCCTCTGCGATAAAGTGAATCGCGCTCTGGAGAGCGTCCACAAAACAAATTATAGTCGAGGCTGTCAAAAAAGTTTTTAGAACTGATTTTTTCGTTACCAAGCGCGATTCCAGGACATCTCTGCCAGTAGATCTGTAGGGTGAGCAATACACAAATTTATAATTATACTATAATAGAAAATGTTTGTAGTTCCGGCTTCGGCCGGTGGAAATTCCGTCTAAAGACGTAACTACAAACAATGGAATTTTTAGGTGCTTTTTGGACAGCCTCGGGTTTCTCAAGGGGTTCAACCCCTGAATGGTTTTCCGGAGGATGGAATCCTCCGTTAGATTCCGCACCGGGGTTGGAACCCCGGCGCGACCAAAGTATTAAAATAGTTGTCCAGCCTAAAGGCTGAACTCAAACAAGCACTTCTAATCTTTCCTACTTGTTTGAGTACAAGCTATAGCTTGTTTGTGATTTCTCAATAATTATAAGATTGAAACCGGCCCTGATCAAAGTCCGTTTTTAGTAGCATTTTCACACACTCTGGCCGCGGTCTACTATAACAGACAACCCC
>CAUJEL010000118.1 GCA_963169875.1 Candidatus Zhuqueibacterota bacterium | reverse complement strand
TCTGGAGATAGATCTCTCCGCGTTGGAACTCGTAAACGCGGTCCGCGGAAAAACCGTGACCGACCGTATCCGCAGCGATTTGCGCATTGATCATGGTGGCGGCTTCGCCATCAGAGGGCGTCATCGGCACCACAACCTCCTGACTGTAGAGTGCAACCGCACTGCACAGCAGCGCAAGAACAAGAACTGTAAAAATTCGAAAGCGCATGTGTTCCTCCTTTACTTAAGAATCATCTGTGAATTGGTACTGCTCCCAAATTCGTTTTTTCATCACCTCCTGACTGGATTATGCGATCAGAAATCAACGGTAACACCAAAATCTGCGGTCGTGCCGTATTTTTCGCTTTGATTGAACAAGGTGCGATTAAAAACGCGATTACGAATTGAGCTGCCGTCTTCAACATCGGTCAAATTGTTGATGTTTAAAAAGAGTGAAATATTTTTGCTGATGCCCTGTTTCAGCGCCAGATCGATACGCGTGAAGGCGTTGGTGACCACATCGCTCAATCCGCTGGCGGAATAGGAGACGTTATGTTCTCCCTGATGATAGAGGGAAACCCTTCCCGAAAAACGGCCGATATCATAGCCCAGAGCAATGTTGCCAAAAAACTCGGGCATGTTTTCCAGCTTGCGTTTGTCCTCGTCCAGCACATTAAACTTCTTCCAGGAGCCCTTGATGGGACCGGGTGGATCGTAAAACACCGAGTCCAGACGCGCTGTATAGATGTAACCCTCGGAACGCACGACAGAGGCATTATAGGACAGAACGATATTCTTCAGCAAACCCGGCAGAAAATTAAAATTGACCTGATGCTCGAACTCAAAACCCCATACCTTGGTGGGATGTGGCGAATTATAAGGCAGGGTGAGACTGTAAGCAGTGCCCAGCATCTGGCTGGCCCAGTTGATACCAAAACGCTGAATCAGCGTGTCGCCCTGGGTACCGAAATCGTTGAGCATATGATACATGTTATCGATCTCTTTATAATAAGCCGAGAAAGAGATCAAACCGATGGTCTTGCTGAAAAAGGTCGGATTCACTTCGTAGTTCCAGGCTTCCGCGGTTTTCAGCTCGGGATTGCCGACCAACACCTCGAAATTGCTGCCCACCTCAGCGCCGCGGCCGGCGATATAGCGATCCAGTCGCATGTTGAAATCGGGCCTGGCCAGAGCTTTATAGGCGGCCAGACGCAATTTCATGAAATCAAAGGGGGACAGCGCCAGGTTAAAATTGGGCAACATTATACTCTGCGAGGCGTCGGAAGTGGTATCCCGGACCGCATTCGGAGAAATGGGAAATCCCGAGGAGGACCTGGGCATATAAGCCGCGATATAGTCGTTGTCCTCCTCTTCGAATCTCACACCGGCGATCAAGGTCGCGAACTGGCCGAAATTGAAGGTATTCATGATATACGCGGCGCTGACGCGCTCGGTGATATCATAATCGTCGTATTCATAGAGGGGATTATTCCAGACTTCATGCACATTTTTCGTCACGTCGACGCCATATCGATTGAGCTCATACCATTGGCGCATGAAATCTTTTTCAATGATCGGAGCAAGTCCGTATTTGTCATATATTTTTCTCGAACCCGGATCCAGAAAGAAACGGTCGATGGCGATGCCGCTGCCACTGATCGCGGTTGCAGCCCACTCCTCAAAAGCGGTGCCGGCGAAATTTTTATTCCTGAAGGTGCCATCGGGCAGCAATTCGTACGGCTGCCACTTGCCGAGATAATAGGGGGTAAAATCCTCAAAGCGGGCGTTGCTGCGGTCCTTGATCTTGTATTTGCCGCCGATTTTGAGTTCGCCGGACAAAAAACTGGTCAGCGTATAGGGCCGGGCGATGTCCATATAAGCGGTGCGCTCCTTGTCGAGATTGCGCTGGCCATGATTATACGCCCAACTGAGACCGAAATCTTCATAATTGGTTTTGGCATACTGGATGAGCTGTTCGGGATTGGTGCGAATCATCGGCGAATACTCCATGGCATCCACGCCGACAAAGCGGGTCTGATAGTCGAAGGGGAATTCACCCTGCGACTGGCCAAAGGAGAGCCCCCACTTGAGATTCAAGCCGATGAGATGGTTGTCGCCGCTCAACGCGCTGGTGAAGGTGGTGATCTCCTGCTCGCGGTCGTGATAATTGAACGTGGGCGCCCCCTGCTGGTCACCGCCGCCGTTGGAGGGAAAGTCCCGGGTGGCGAGAAAATAATCCCGTTTGGTGCGGCCAAAAACATTGTTCAGTTTGATGGTGCCATTATCCGGCGTATTGATATCGAGTAAAACGCTGAAACCATCCCGTTTGCGAATTTCATCGGTGTACTCGAGCGTAAAATTATTGATAAAATAATCCCTGCCAAAATTGAGACTCTGATTATAGTCGACATCGATGCGCTCATTGCTGCGGATTCGTTTTTCCAGGTTACCCGCCAGCTGCACACCGAGCACGTTGTTGAAGAAGCGCTGACCGGCATGGAACGAGAAATCGTACTGGTTCGCGGATGCTTCGAGCGCATTGTAACTGCCGCGCAGGTTGGCCTTGAATTCGCGTTTTTCCGGCGCCTTTTTGGTGACCAGATTGATGCTGCCGGCCAGGGCGTCGCCGTCCTTGTCCGGCGTCTGCGCCTTGTACAACTCGATGCCCGCCAGAGAGCTCTGCGACAAGGTGCTGAGATCGACGCCGCGGCTGGTCGCATCCGTGGGCGGTATCTTGACCCCATCGATGGTGATGTTGGTGAACTTGTCCTCCAAACCGCGCAATATGACCTTGTTGGCTTCGCCGCCGGAGCGGAGTATGGAAACACCCGGCAAACGGCCGATGGACTCCGCGGCATTGGCATCCGGCAGTTCCTGGATTTTTTGTTCGGAGACCACATTGACGATGGTGTTGGAGGAAATCTGCTGGTTGATGGCAGCGATCTGCCCGATGGCCTGGGCGGTGACATCGATGCTGATGCCCTTGGCCACATCAGCCACCAGACGCACCGTGCGCTGCACCTGCTGATCACCGGAGATCTGAATGGCGAGATTTTTTGTCCGGTAGCCGATGTAGGAGATGCGCAGGGTATAGGAACCAGCAGGCACACCGACAATCCGGAACTTGCCTTCAATATCGCTGACGCTCCCCAGAGCCGTGCCAACCAGATAGACATTGGCGCCAATGAGCGGATCCGCCTTGGCGCTGTCGCTGACAACGCCGGTAATGGTTCCCTGAGCGAATGCTGCTGTGAAAGCAGCCAGCAACGCAAGGATCACGATTTGCACGGTTTTCATCATATTCAGGCTCCTTCGCCATTTGCTACGGTACGCATAACGCTGTATAATTTTTCACGGTTGATCGGTTTGGACAGGCAGGCCAGGGCGGGATATTTTTTCACCTGGGGTAAATCACATTCAAACGCGGTGATGTAAATGAGTTTGAATTTTTGTTTGGCCCGTTTGAGAAATTCCACCCCCAATCCGTCTCCCAATTGCAAATCCAGAAAGACCAGATCAGGATGATGCGCCTCTGTCAACGAGGCCGCTTCAGCGATGGTCGACGCTTCAGCGACAACACGGACGTGCGTCAGGGGCTGCAGCATCCGTTTCAATTCCAGACGGATGAGCCATTCATCATCGACGATCAGTGTCTTGATCTCTCTCATGGAAGTCGGCAATTGGTTAGATTCGGATCCGTTTTTATCCGCATGGGAGCGGCACAAGCGCGCCTGGGCGGGTATTTCCCACACGATTAATAGAGTTTACACGATAAATCAAACCGAAACAACCCTAAAATGACGAACGGCTAATACATGATGCGAACGGTCATACAAAAAGCATTTTCCGCTTGAAAAAATGGCAATAATAGCGTAAAATCATGCTAGGAATCGAATAACCTGAACTTCTCTCCGCCGAGAACGCAGAGACGCGCCAAGAGAAAAAAAAGCATAAAACAGCATCACTTGTAAATGGCAAGACTGAAATGAAATTCAAATCACGACTTGGTCAGCAATGCCAATGAAAACCACTCAGCGAGCTCTGCGCTCGGCGGTTTAAAATGGATCAGGATAGAAGGATGGGTGATGAACCAATATCGCTTGCACATCTTCAACAGGATGGGGATTTTTCTCGCAGCTCTCTTCATGGCCACCCAACTCGCCGCGGCAGCCTCCGATCCCCTCCGCATCCAGGAGCGCGAATTACAATTTCGTAATTTCACCATTGACCAGGGCCTCTCACACAGCAAAGTCAATTGCATCCTCCAGGATCATGATGGCTTTATCTGGTTCGGCACCAACGAAGGCCTTAGCCGCTATGATGGCTATACCTTTACGATCTTTCAACAGGATCCGGAAAATACAGCCAGCCTCTCCGCCAATCTCGTTCGCTGCATGTTCCAGGACCGGGAAGGCTATATCTGGGTTGGCACCGAGGATGGCGGTCTGAATCGCTTCAACCGCAGCGACGAGACCTTCAGCAGATTCGGCGCTGCGGGCGTCGATTCCTGCACCCTCCACGGGCAGAACATCAATGATCTGGTTGAAGATGACGACGGCCATCTCTGGGTGGGCCATGAGAAGGGTTTGGACCGCATCGATCAGAAGCGGCAACGCGTCGATCATTTTTTCCCCCTGGGTGATGCCGGCGCAGATCAAAGTGGCAATGACATCATGGTCCTGCATCTGGACCGCACCGGCGTGCTCTGGGTCGGCGCCAACAGCAGCGGACTCTACGCCTTTGATCCACCTTCGCAAAGGTTCACGCGGTATCGTCATCGAAGGGGTGATAAAAACAGCCTCAGCGATAACGAAATCCGTTCCATTCATGAGGACAAAGAACAAAACCTGTGGATTGGCACCAACAGCGGCCGGTTGAATCTCTTCGACCGGCGCAACCAGTGGTTTTACGCCTGGCACCCCGGGGTCGAAAATCCCGAGAGCACCACCATCCGCGCCCTGTTGGACGATGGCCGCGGCAACCTCTGGATCGGCAACCGTAGCGGCCTTTACTGCATGAACCAGAAGACCAGACAGATCACCGGCTATGCGCATGATCCCAATAATCCCCGCAGTCTGGTGCAGAATTCCGTGCAAGCTATTTTCCAGGATGCCAAGGGCGATCTCTGGATCGGAACGCGTGGCGGGATCAGTTTCCTCAACACCAACAATCAGCCCTTCATCCATTACCGTGCGGAGGTGAGTAACCGCCATTGCCTCAATACTCAGGATGTCTATCCGATTCTGGAGGATCGCGAAGGCGATCTCTGGTTCGGCACCGAAAGCGGCGGCTTGAACCATCTCGACCGCGGCAGCGGTCTTTTCACCTATTACACCTTTGAGTACGGTAATCCCAAAAGCCTGAGCGTCAACAACATCAAGGCCCTGTGCCAGGACAGCCAGGGAGATCTCTGGATCGGCACGTTCAATGGCGGTCTCAATCTCATGCGCCGTGGTACGCACCATTTCATCCACTATATGCACAATCCCGGTGATTCTGCCAGCCTGGCCATCGATAACGTGCTCTCCCTGTTGGAAGATGACCAGGGATATCTCTGGATTGGCACGTATGGTGGCGGCCTGGATCGTTTCAACCGCAAGAACCCTGAATTTGTCCACCTGCTGAAGCCTTATCATGGCGAAGGATTTCATACAATTCATTGTCTCATCCGCGACCGTCGCGGCAACATATGGATGGGCGCCAACCAGGCCAAGATCGGCCGACTCGACCCCAATAACGGCGCATTCAAGTCCTATGCCCTGAATGCGAGCGATAAAAACATAGAGGTCAAAAGTCTGCTCGAGGATGAGCATGGCAAAATCTGGATTGGCACGGTCGGCGCCGGGCTCTTCTGTCTCGACACGGCAAACGATTCCCTGAAACTTTACACCAGCAGGGACGGACTGCCAAGTAATATCATTCATGGCATATTGCAGGACGAGATGGGCGCGCTCTGGCTCAGCACCAGCAATGGATTGTGCCGTTTCGATGCGGAGAAAAAACGGGTTAAATGTTACTATAAAGAAAATGGTCTGCAGAGCAATCAGTTCAATTATGGCTCTGCGCTCAAGACGCGCGCTGGCGAACTCTTTTTTGGCGGGATCAACGGGGCCACGGCTTTTTATCCGCAAAATCTGGAGGAGAATCATTACATCCCGCCGGTGGTCATCACCGGGTTTCAAATTTTTAACCGCCGCATAAAAATCAGTCAGGCTCCCTCGGTGCTCACCAAGGTGATCACCCAGACGCACGATCTCGCCCTGTCCTACAAGCACACCGTTTTTTCCTTCGAATTCGCGGCCTTGAATTACGCCATCAGCGAGCAAAACCAATATGCCTATATGATGGAAGGCTTTGACAAGGAATGGAACCTGGTCGGCACCCGGCGCTTCGCCACCTACACCAACCTCAATCCCGGCGCTTATGTCTTTCGCGTCAAGGCGGCCAATAATGACGGCATCTGGAATGAACACGGGACGGCGATCCGCATCACCATTTCCACCCCCTTTTGGCAGACCACCTGGTTTAAAATCATGCTGCTCCTGGTCGCCGTGGGCATCATCCGCCATTACATCTTCTATTTTCGTCAGAAACGGGATCTGCTCAAAACCAAATCGCTGGCCAATCTCGCCCAGCTCAAACTGCTGCGCTATCAGATGAATCCGCACTTTTTATTCAACACCCTGGGATCGATCCGCTCCATGATCCTGATCAGCCAGGAACAGGCCTGGGACATGGTTTCGGCCCTGTCGGATTTCCTGCGCTATTCGTTGCTCAATTTCAACAAGGCCGAGGCGTTGCTGGATGATGAAATCAACGCGGTCAACAATTATCTCAACATCGAAAAAGTGCGCTATCGCGACTCCCTGCAGGTAAGTTTTGCCATTGATGACGCGGCGCGGCAACTGCTGGTACCCGCCTTCATCTGCCAGCCACTCATCGAAAATGCCATCAAGTACGGCATGCAGACCAGCCCCATGCCGCTGCAGGTCAATATTGCCATCCTCTACCGCGACGAGGTGCTCTCCATCGATGTCTCCAACAGCGGCCACCTCAAAGAGAGCGAATCATCGAGGCAGGGCATCACTGAAGGCCACGGGGCTTCCATCGTGAATATAAAACAGCGTCTCGAAATCATGTTCAAGCAAGAGCAAAGCTTTTCGCTCTATGAGGAAGCGGGATGGGTGCATGCAAAAATCAGAATCACGAGCCAGGGATTAAAAAACACCGCGATCGAGGAAGGGGCTTAAGGGTGAAAGCGGCGACTTGTCAATATCCCGAGGAAACGATAAGCACTTTTTTCGCGTAAAGGGCTTGAAGCGCAAGGCCGGCGGCATCCCCAATTTTCAGAAGAAAGCGTAGCATGAAAAGGATACATCAAGGAAGGGTCTGAAGCCATTCATTGGTTTTATTTTGCGTAAAACAGTCCATAATTGCCGGTCATCTTTGCCGTATCCGGCATTTGCCTCCGGTTTATCCGCTTTGGGGACGCTTTGAAAACACGGCACTGAAGCGTTTCTCCGCCCCAAGCTCATGGCGTTACCACGCCAATACCCGCCGCAGCCGCGCCGCATAACGCCGGCTCATGGTAAAAGGCTCTTCAAGACCCTGCACATGGACGATATGCGTATAATTCCTGCATTTCTCCACCCCTTCCACATACTCGAAATTGACCAATACGGAACGGTGTATGCGTACAAAATGACTGCCCGGGAGTATGTTTTCCCATTCCTGCAAGGTCTTGGCAACCAGCTCTTTCTTGCGGTCGTGATAATAGAGGTAGGAATAATTGCCCTCGGCCACGAGGCATTTGATCAAAGCCACCTTGATAAACTTAAGCGAACCCGCCACCATGACATAAGCGACATCCTGGTAATCCAGTTTCTCCGGCGTCAACGTAGACAGTGCTTGGCGGCTGCAGAGGCGTGAGATGGATTGCGCGAGCCGCTCGCGCTGGATGGGTTTGAGCAGATAGTCGAGGGCATTGACTTCGAACGCCTTGATGGCATATTGGTCGTAGGCGGTGATAAAGATGATCTGGGAAGTGATCTCCACCCGCTCCAACAGATCGAATCCGGTTGCGCCCGGCATCTGGATATCGAGAAAAATGACATCCGCTTTCAGGCGCGTGAGCAGATCAGCGGCTTGTGCCACGCTGCCGGCTTCGCCGAGGATTTCAATCTCGGGATGGGCGGCGAGCAGTTTTTTCAGCTCTTCGCGCACCAGCCACTCATCATCGACGATCAAGGCCTTGAGAGGAATGTCTTTTTTGGCATGCATGATTTGCCCGGTCTTGCTAAACGTGACACTCATGTGGAGAAGCGTGTTGTGCATTCCGTCTACATCACTCGAAAAAATAGCGATTCACAGAGCAAAAAACAAGGAAAAAGCCAAGTAGTTGTAACGGGGAGAGGGGGATATTCCTGGACCGCTGCAGCAGCGGTCCAGGAAATCAGAGATCATTTGGTTTTTGTGGCCGTTGACATCTTGAAGGGGATATAAAACGGGCAGAATTTGAACAAACCGGTCAATAATGGAATCCAGCCGATATTGGCCCAAACCAAATAGGGATTATGCAACACGTAATAATTGAAGAGATTGCCACCCACCAGTAATACGCCCACTGCGATGCGCAGCGTGCGGTCAAAACCGCCGACATTACATCTCATAAAAGCCTCCTTGAATTAAATGCGTCTTATATCCCCTTGCAACAGTGGCTTTTAGATGGATATTCCAAGGCCGGCATTTGATGCCGGCCTTTCCCAGTTGAAATCGTTGTGCCAAACGGCAGGCGGCTGCGTTGACCATGAATGCGCCGCAAACAGAAGATGCCATTCGCGGGACCTAAAAGATTCCTGCAGAATGACATCGGGGGCGGATGCAAAAACAACACTGTAGGCATCGTTGTGCCAAACGGCAGGCGGCTGCGTTGGCCATGGATGCGCCGCAGACGGGCGCTCACCGGATCACGGTAAATTTGCGCACCGCGGTCTTCCCCCCTGCCTGCAATCGCAGCCAATAAACACCATTGGGCAACAGGCTGACGTCCAAATCCTGCACACGCGTCCCAGCCTCGCAAAGGCCGGCCGCCAGCGTGGTCGCGCGTGCGCCGTTAATATTATATACTTCCAGGAAAACTGTCGATGCAGCCTCCAAATCGTAGCGGAGATGGGCCACGGTGCGGCCGGGATTGGGATAAACCGGATCGAGACGGATTTCCGTTGCCGGCGCCTCTTCCTGGCTGCGCAGGAGATTGGCATGCAACCAGTTGAAATTAAAGCCGTTCTGTCGTATCTTCAGCTTCAAGCGGATATCTCCTCGTGACAGCGAGGTTGTGTCAGAGATCGTCTGCCAGGTCTGCCACCCGCCCGTGGCAGGGACTTTAACGCTGTGCAGCAGCCTCTCCCGCGTGCCCTCCTGAAGGTAGAGTTCCATGATGCCTCCGGCGGCTGGCGCAGCCACGCGATAGAGAATTTCGTAGAGTCCCGTCTGTGCAACCTGCGCGGAATACGACAGCCATTCACCCGCTGCAATCCACCCGACGCTGAAGCCGCTGCCCGCGTCCCGGTCCGAACACGCCTCCATATCAACGCCGTCGTTGCGGTACTGCCAGCCGCTGTTCCAGGCGCTCCAGGTGCCGGTGGAGACCTGGTAATTAGCCACATCGCTGTCAAAATAAGCCTGCGTATGGCGCCCCAGATCGTAATCGCTGGCAGCGATGCGTCCTGGAATGGTATGCGCGGCAAAGGGTACAACCTCATCGCTGCGCACCTGCCGGAACAGGGCATCGACGACATCTTTTTGAAATCTGCAGTTTTCCAGTTTGAGATTTTCCGTCAAAGCGGTCAGTGTAGTCCTGGCCTCCGCCGCGGAAGGTCGCGGGCCGCTAGCACCCCAATAATCGAGCAATTTCTGATAACCAGCGGGTTTGGCAATGGAGAGCGGACAGGAGATGGATTCCACTTTTTTCAGCGGCCACCATGCCCAGCCGATGTTATTGCCTTCCAGCAGCCGGATGGCGTCGGTGAACCAGACGTTGGAATTTTCGCCGGCTTCCCCGCACCATAGGGGCACATTGTGGCGATTGCGGATATCCAGCACCCATTGTATGGAGGCTTTGTCGTTGCTGCTCCAGTATTTGTGGAAACTGTAGGCCATATTGGCATCCCAGGGGGGCGTAAGGCCGGTGAAATCATTGGCAAACCAGTTTCCCTCGATGAAAATCAGATGGTTTCTATCCACCTGACGGATGGCATTGGTGATCTCCTGATAGAGGCTGCGCAGCATCAGGTTGCCGGACATCTCCCAGTTGGTTTCATTGATCAGATCATAGCCGCCGATCCAGGACTCCTGGTTGTAGCGCTCGGCGATCCGGCGCCACAAGGCGACGGTCTTGGCGCGGTTTTCCGCGCTCTCCCAAAGTGAAGGTTTGCTGTCGTCATAATCGGATATGGCCGCATCTTTGCCCTGACCGCCGGGCGCCGCGTGGAGATCGAGAATGAGATAGATCCGGTTGACCTCGCACCACTGCAGCAACTGGTCGATCATGTCAAACCCTGTGCTCAGCCAGGTATTTACCCCCTTTTCCGGTTCCTCCTCGATGGGCAGCGTGAAAAGGTTATAGTGCATGGGCAGGCGCACGCTGTTGAATCCCCAGGCCGCCAGAGAGTCGATATCCACCTTGCGGCAATGATTGGCCCGCCACGCCGTATAAAACGCCCCGGTATCACCGGGACCCAGCAAAGCCTCGATTTTGGCCCGGATTTGGTGCTGGGGATTGGCAAAATCGGAAGTTTGCAGCATATAGCCTTCCTGCAGCATCCATCCGCCCAGCCCCATGCCGCGCAGAAGAACCTCACCCTGATCATTGACAATGGTTTTATCCTGCCGCCGCAAAAAGCCCTGGGCAAAAAGGGACGTGCTGTACAATAGACACAGCAACGCGAACCAGATCCTTGATCTCAAAAAAATCCTCCTTGTGAAGTAACGTCGCATCGACCGCAAGTACTGAAAAACTAATATAAGCAAAAATTAAGTAATGAACAACAAGCCTGTTCCATTCACACCCGGATTCTGTGTTAACTTGCCCGCAGCGATTATTTGCCCGCACCTCATGGGTGAATTGAATCAGGATTATACCATTTGTTGACACCGGATCAGGGTCATGAACCGCCGAGGCCGCCGAACTGGTTTTATTGGGATTATTGAACAAGTTTTGCTTTGAATTTCATCTCAGTCATAACAATGGCGATCGATGCTATCTGATGTTTTTCTTTTCTTTGCGCGTCTCTGTGCTCTCGACGGTGAATAGTTCAGGCAGGTAACCCCCGGTGCAATTTCTGCAAAAAAAGCAAAAAATCCTTGACATTTCTGTGAAATATGGCTATGTTTCTCCATGATGTAATATGTAACATATCATACATGTGAACAGGGGCCAGCATGAACGAAATGTTTGCCAAAATCGGAAAGTCCCTCACCCTGAGCGAGGAAATCGAGCTGAAGATCGAGGAATCAATCCGGCAAAAAAAGCTCGAACCCGGACAAAAGCTCCCCAGTGAGAAAGAACTCGGCATCATGTTTGGCGTCAGCCGCACCGCGCTGCGCGAAGCGCTGAGAATGCTCAGCGCCCGGGGGCTGCTCAATGTCCGCAAAGGCGATGGCATCTATGTCAACAATTTCACCTCCCTGCACGCCAGCAAACCCATGAGCCTCTATCTGGAACTGCAGTTCGATACCGACTCCATCCTCCACCTGGTCCATATTCGTCAGATGATCGAACCCCATATTGCCATGCTGGCAGCCAGAAACAGAACCGTCGATGACCTGGTCAAATTGGAGCGCAATCTGCACGACTTCGCCGACCGCAGCAAAGACGCGCACGAGATCGCGCAGCTGGATGTCGAATTTCACACGACCATCACCACTGCCAGCGCAAATCCTCTGATCCCACTCATCATGGATCCGCTTTTCAGCATGCTGCCCAGGGTGAAAACGCTGATCGTCACCTATCTGAAAGAAGCAAAAAGTGACAACGCGCCCAATTACCATCGCAAAATATTCGAGATGATCCAGGCACAGGATGAGCAGGGCGCATTCACAGCCATGAAAATGCATCTCGAAATCGCTGAACGGGACTCGCTCCTGCTCATTCAATCCATCAAGAATCAAAAATAACGCTGATATGAGATCCATTGTTCATCTAAACTCCTGCCTTCCACTGGAGGTCACTGATGTTCGCCAGATCAAAACTACGTTTCAAATCGCTCATGGGATTGATACTCCTGTGTGCCGCACCATTGCTCATCGCCGGTGAAACCGGAAAAATCGCCGGTTCAGTCATCGACAAACAGACCCGGCAGCCCCTCCTGGGCGCCAATATCATCGTCACCTCGGTGTGGACTGAAGGGCGTGAAATTCCGCTCGAACGGCCGCTGGGTGCGATCAGCAACCTCAACGGTGAATACTTCATCCTCAACGTGCAACCGGGATACTATTTTGTCAAAGCTTCCATCCTCGGCTACACCAGCCAGAAGCAATCCCGGGTTCAGGTCAAGATCGACAAAACCACACCCCTGGATTTCCAGCTCGAATCCACGGTGATGACCGGCGAGCAGGTTGTGGTGACCGCCTACCGCCCGGAAAACGTCGAAAAAGACCTCACCGCCACAAAGTTGACCTATGATATCGGCGAAATCCAGAGCATCGCCGGTGTGCAGAGCATCGCGGACATTCTCGAGCTTCAGGCAGATGTCGTCGATGACCATTTCCGCGGCGGCCGCGTCGGCGAGTCCAGCTACCTCATCGGCGGCGCCGCCATCGTCAATCCCCTCAATAATGAACGGGCTTTTCTGCCGATCGTCACCGGTCTGGAGCAGGTCGAAGTTTATACCAGCGGCTTCAGCGCCGAATACGGCAACGCCCAATCCGGCGTGGTCAACATGGTCGCCAAGGAGGGCAAATCGAGCTGGAACTCCCGCATCGAGTTTTCAGGGTCACTGCCTTATTATAAATCCTGGGCCGGAAGCCCCTATGCGACGGACAACCTCGATTTCTACAACCTGCTGCAAAACCCGGAAGAATGGCTCAAGGAGAATCCCATCCTCCCCGGTTCTCCCTTGTGGGACCAGGGGTATGGCGTCACCAAATATCTGCCGCCACGCATCGTCTGGCCGCCCAATCCGCTGAATCACAAGGATTCCCTGCGCATGGCGACGCTGGGCAGGAACCTGTGGCTGCTCTCGGTGCGGGATGCCGGGCTTGCAGAAAAAAAGGCGGATTACCGTTTTGATTTTTCAACCGGCGGCCCCATCGCCAAAAACACGCAGATGTTTCTCGCCATGCGCCAGACGCTCACCAATCCCGTGGTGCCGACACCGACCCCCGATCTGGAACGGCAAATCATGGGGAACGTCACCTTTCAGCCAACGGCGAACGACAAATACAAATTGACGTTCATGTACGACTATGCCTTTGAAAATTATCTCGACAGCAATTGGGAACGGTGGTTGTTTGATCGCACCCTCAGCGTCACCAAAAACTCCCAGACCTCATTACAGTACGGGCTCGAATGGCGCCACATCATCTCCCCGGCCAGCTTTGCCGATCTCAACATCAAGCTCCTCGACGTCAAGGAACAGGATCGCATCGAACTGCTGGAAGATGATCAGTATCTCGATGACTATGGCAACAATCGCAATTGGGTCGATTACACGGGGCCCTCGAGTCATCGCGTCGGCCGCACCAACGACGACCGCGGCGACCAGAAAACGCGCACCTATTCCCTGGCCGCCAGCCTCACCAGCCAGATCAATAGCTACAATCTGCTCAAAAGCGGCCTGCAATTCTACTATTACGATCTCGATGTGGATTATGAATATAATGCCTCCAATGCACAAAATATCCAGAACCTGATCTTTCACAATTACCCCTTCGAAGGCGCCTTTTACTTTCAGGACAAAATGGAGTTCGAAGGACTCATCGCCAACATCGGATTGCGTTTCGATTTCTACGACCTCAACAGCAGCTACTACCTCGACAAATTTTATCCGTTGCGCAATCCCGATCTCAAAAAAGAGACCGGCTTGTACACACGTCTGCAGCCGCGCATCGGCATCTCATTCCCGGTCTCGGAATATTCCGTCTTTCACCTCAACTACGGCACCTTCACGCAGCGCCCCAATTTTCTCCAGCTCTTTTATAATGAGATCAACGACGATGGCGGCGTGATGACGCTCTACACCCTCGGCAATCCGGAATTAAAACCCGAAAACACCAACGCCTATGACGTCGGCATCGTGCGCGGCATGCCCGGCGGCTTTCAACTGGACGTCAGCGCCTATTACAAAGACGTCAAAAATCTCGTCGAATCAGCCTTTTACAAGACCGAGGGCGGGGAATCATATCGCACCTACATCAACCGCGACTATGCGGACATCAAGGGATTCCATGTCAATCTGGAACGCGTCTCCGGCGCCCTGCGCGGCTATGTGCGCTATAACTATGAAGTCGCCAAGGGCAAAAACAGCAACCCCGACAATCTCGCCGTTCCCGTCACCTTTTTCAATTATCAACCCTCCGAGGAAGAGCTGGCCGATCTCGCGGAACAGCGTTTCCCCGAGGATGTCTACCTCGACTATGACCGCGCCCACAAAATGGTCTGCAATCTGCGTTATTTGACGAGCGCTGATGCCGGCTTTTCCCTGTGGGGATTCCGGCCGCTGGCTAATTTTTCCATCAGCAACACCTTCCGGTTCTACTCGGGCAGACCCTATACGCTGCCGCCCTCTCTCGATCCCTTTGGCCAGGCGTTGAAATTCAGCAAACGCACGCCCGTGGAACGGGATTGGCGCATCCGCGTGGAGAAACGCTTCAAAAGCGGCAGCCGCGATCTCACCGGCTATGTGGAAGCCTACAACCTGCTAAATGAAGAGACCTGGCAGTACAGCCGCACCTTCAACCACGGCAGAAACACGGTGCGCTGGCACACGGATAACGCCAACATCCTCACCGACGATGAATTCGCGCCCTATGTCTCCAGCCAGGAGATTTATCTCTTAAGCAATGAGCCACGGCATTACCGAATCGGCATGATTGTCAACTTTTAGTGCAAACCAGAGGTTCGCTATGAAACGAAAGCTGTTTATACTCCTGGGCATCTGGCTCGCTGCTATGAACCTGCCCGCACAGGAACTGAAATTTGAGATTCACAGCCGCGGCATGCTCCACGAGACGGTCTACAATTCCGGCGATATCGGCCGTCCATGGACCACCGGCGATGAGGGCAACAAGACCAATAATCCCGTCATGGAATGGCCATCGCGTTCCGCCACCGTGGTGCAGGGCACCCGCTACAGCGGCCAGCATAATCTCATCGGTGCAGGCGTGTACATGGCCGCCAACCCCGACGGCAAACCGGGCACGGAGAACCGCATCTATGCACTGTGCGGCGCCGTGGGCACCGGCAGCGGCTCGGAAACCGTTGTCGGACGCTGGAGCTTTCCTCTCAAGCTGACACGGACGGAAAACTATCCCCTGCTGAAAGACGGCACGCTGAATCCCGACTACGATCCGGACGAAGCCGAAGAGATCATCGTCGCCTCCTGGGCCACGCCGCTGGGCGTGACGGTCACCCGCACCTCCCGTGCCTGGAGTTATCCCGATTACGACGACCTCATCATCTATGAATATGAACTGGAGTACACCGGCGACACCGACGGTGTTCCGGCCACCATCGAGCAAACCACCGTGCTCAAGGATTTCATGGCGCTGTTCATTTACGGATTTGCCCCCTCCATGTACGGATACCAGCGCCATTACCAGGAATGGAAATATGAAAGCGGGATGTATCGCGGCGACCAGAACAATTTCTGGGATGCCGATTACTGGCTCTCCTTCAATCTGAACCTGCGCACCAACATCACCGACGAATCGATCTATGCCAAACGCGAACCCAACAAGGAGCTTTTTCTCGAGTACGCCAATACCGGGAAAAATGGCGGCGGCTTGTGCAGCCCCCAGGCGCCCGGTTTTTGCATCCTGTACTATGACACCAGCCATCTCGCATTTGTTGACACCATCGAAAGCGATCGCAATGAATCGGAAGCGGTCAACGTCCTGCGCACCACGGAGGGCATCTATTACGAACTGGACGCGAACAATCACATCAAACAGCCCTGGTCCAATAAGGTCAGCACCGGCAACACCCGCAGCAGCAAAATGACCGTGGATGCCATGAATCTGGACAAACGCTGGAGCGGCGTTTACAGCGAGGGCAGCACCACCTGGCCCATGCCGCCCGGTGAGCGCTGGATCGGCCGTGCCGCCTATAACTATCGCCAGAGCAACGACGCGGCACAAAAACACATCGTCTTCGGCCCCTATACCCTGCGTCCGGGCGATAAACTTGAATATGCCCTCGCCGAGGTGATCGGCTATGGCGCCCAACCCAACAAGATCGTCGAAGGCGGCCAGACCGTGCAGCAGTGGGCAGCCACACCCTCCTGGAACCGGCGCGTCGCCTTTGGCAGCGACGTTGTCACCGAACACTATCTCGACGATTTCGGCTATCCCGATTATATCAATTCCGGCGTGGTGACAGTGACCGACGTGGCCCACAAGGCGTTCCAGGCCTATCTGGGCGCGGATTCGATCGCACTGCCGGTATGGCCGGAAGCCAATCCCAAAGACGGCGATTACCGCATCCCGGTGCCCGTACCCGCGCCGGTCATCACCGTCCGGAACACCTCGGACGGCAATGTCAGGATCACCTGGAACCGCAGCGCCGAGGAATTCCGCCATCCGCGCCTGTTGGGCAACCTGGCCAAATTTGATCTCTTCCGCAGCGATGCGGGCATGGGCCCATGGCATCTCCTCGCTTCAATTCCCGCCGGCGAGGTGAACGGTGAAAATAATTACGAGTATGTGGATGATGATCCCGTCTTCAAACTCGGCGAGCAGCGTTATTACTCCGTGGTTTCCGTGGACGATAAGGGCAATCGCAGCGGCCGCCCCAATGTCACCCGCCATGAGAAAAACATCGCTGCGGTGGAAAAAATGGGCGAGATCTTTGTGGCGCCCAATCCCTTCAACATTGAATCGGGTTTTGGCGGCAAGGTCGGCGCTGAAGACAAAATCGGTTTTTACGGACTCCCGGAAAAATGCACCATCCGGATATTTTCCTATGCGGGTCAGCTCATCCAGACCATCGAGCATAACGCACCTGTATATACCACCGCCTGGTTCCAGGTGACGCGCAACGAACAGGAAATCGCTTCCGGCATCTATTTTTACATCGTCACCACCCCGGACGGAGGCAAAACCAGTGGCAAGTTCATCATTGTCAAATAGTATGGGCAAATGCCTGATCAGGTCAATAATGAGGTTTGATCATGAATAAAAAGAGCGTTTTCATAGTCCCCATCCTTCTGGCCGTTCTTTGGGCGGGTGCCGCTTGTGCTTTCGACAAAGTGGGAACCACCTCGTTCCAGTTCCTGAAAGTCATGCCCAGCGCGCGCGGCACGGCACTGGGCGAGGCTTTCTCCGCGGCTGCTGATCATTCGGATGCGGTCTATTTCAATCCATCCGCGCTCACGCGGGTGAAAAAAATGGATATCTCCGTCGATTATATGGATTATTTCCTCGATGTCACTCATTTTTCGCTCTCGGCCGCCTGCACCGTCCCCAATATTGGCACCTTCGCCGTGCATGGCATCATGACCGATGTGGGCGCGATTAAAGTGACCACCGTGGAGGCCCTCGATTTTGTCGACGGCGTCTATCTGGGTTACACCGGCGAGACCATTCACCCCGGCTCCCAGGTCTTTGGGCTCTCTTTCGCCCGCGACCTCACCGACAAATTCTCCTTCGGCGTCACCGCCAAGTACGGCCGCGAAGATCTCGGCGTCAAAAGCACGGGGAATCTCATGTTCGATGCCGGATTGACCTATGATACCGGATTCAAATCGCTCAAGATCGCCGCTGTGGTGCGCCACTTTGGCCCGGAAGTGAAATTCTATGATAATGTCAATCTGCCGCGCTATGATGCCTCCAGCGATTCCTCCTACTACAAGCGTTACACCGGCAAAAGTTATCCGCTGCCGCAAACCTTCAACATCGGCCTGGCCGCCTATTTGCTTTCAGCGGATGAAAACGCCCTGTTCCACTCCGACACCCAGACCCTGCTGCTCGCCTGCGATATCGTACAGCCCAGGGATTACGACCAGCAGTACAACATCGGTCTGGAATATGGCTTCAACCATCTCCTCTTCCTCAGAGGGGGATACAAATTGAATTACGATGAACAAGGCCTCTCACTTGGATTTGGTTTGGCCTGGCACAAGATTCGCATGGACTATGCGTACAGCGATTTTGGTGACTATCTGGATGCCATTCATCGCTTCTCATTTGGCTTCTTGATCGATTAATTGAAAAAAGGATTTGCTGAACGCCCTTCTCTTAATAAGGAGCAGGATTGACATGTTTAAATACGCGCTCACGGTACTTCAAATAGTTTTGATGGCAGCGATCTGCGCCACGGCTCAACACCGCGGCGACGATCTCGCCTTTCAAGGGCTGCAGTTGAGCAGCAGCGGCGTGAAAGCCACCGCAATGGGACAGGCGTTCACAGCCCGAAGCGGCGACCTCGAATCCCTGTATCATAATCCGGCTGGCCTGTCCGATATCACCAGGCTGCAAATCTCCGCCGCCGCCCACCATTATGGCAAACAGTGGCGTGAAAATCAGGTCTATCGTCCCAACCGCATGTTCTGGACCATGGCTTTTTATCTGGAGGGATTATATACGCCCGATCCGAAAAACAACGGCAAATGGGATTATGAGATCGCCCAGGACACCTCTTATCACGTCACCCCACCGGTTACCGGGCTTGAACCCTTCAGTGAAGAAGCCGCGGACTGGCAGAAAAAAACCACTGCGACCCGCGCGCTCAATCTGGGCATCGCCCTGCCGCTCAAGTTGGCGGGGGTGCAATCCGTGCTGTCAGCCGCCTATTCCAGCCAGCCGATTCTCGATTTCGATCGCAACGACACCTATCTCGATCCTCACATCGGCTACGATGCTTATGGTTTCGTGCCGCGCGTCGTAACCGACACGGTGCGCTTCTCGTGGTCCAGATTTACGCGGGAGCGTGAAGGAGACATGCAAAATCTGACTGCCGCCGTGGCGGTGCGATTGGGAGAACGCCTCAACCTCGGCGCAGAGATGAACTGGATGCAGGCCACCGCAACCGATCATCAATCGCTCAACCGCGTGGGGTATTTCGACATCGCCAAGGATAACCGCTTCCGCTTCTCTTACGACACCCTGGATACAGCCGTCGAAGGCGAGTCCAAATTCTCCGCAGCCCAATTTAAAATCGGCGTCCTCTACAAATTCGACCGGCTCAATCTGGGAATGGCCGTACGGTTGCCTTATACCGTGACGCGAAAATGGGATTATGCCACCCGCATCAGCGGCGCGGCGGCTGTGACAACTGCAGGAGAACAAACCTTTGAACATCCGGCGGCCTTTTCTTTTGGCGCCAGTGTAACGCCCATCGATCCGTTCCGGTTCATGCTGGATTACGAATACTGCAACTACAGCCAGGGCAAGATGACGCCCGAAGATGCCACCGCAGCCCTGCATCATGTTCCGGATTTGACCGAACTTCGTTGCGGCATGGAATTCAAACCCTTTCAGTTTTTGGCACTCCTGGCCGGATATCGCTACAGCAGTGCGACCTTTGTGCCCGATGGCGCAGCGATCAAGGATATTGGTCCTGCAGCGAGCACCTTATCCTTCGGCGCCAGTCTGAGCCTGTTCGACCTCGGCAGACTTGATATAGCCTATGAAATGCAGCGATTGAACTATTATGATTCGTATTTCAGCAACACCAATTATGTTCACGAAGCCTTCAACCATATCCTGTTCGGATACACCTATACATTTTAACCTGAATTATTCACCGCCGAGGACGCAGAGGATCGCAATGACATGAAAAACATATAAATAGCATCGATAACAACTTTGATGAATGAGATGAAATACGGTTCAAAAATATCTCGATAATCATAATAAAAATTGCTCGGCGGCCTCGGCGCGCTCGGCGGTTTATGAATAGAACAGGCTAAGATCAAACTTAACTTAACTAAATTAAGGAGTGCTCATGAAAGTTGCCAAAATTTTTCTGACCGCACTGCTGCTGGCGCTCTGTCTTTCCCAGACCGCGGCGGCAAAAAAAATCGAAGTCGACACGCAGTATGACTTTAAACTGGCGCTCGACTATGTCTTTTCCGCCAAAGTGGACACGATTGTCCTCATCACCAGCGGCGGCATCTATACCACCACTGACACGCTGCACATGCAGATCAAACGGCCGCTGGTGATTATGGCCAAACCGGGGCTGGCGAAAAAGCCCGTATTCCGTCATGGCGATGTGGACTCGAGCGTCATCGAAATTTTCCGCGTCCATGACGACGTCGTCTTCGATGGCGTCATCTTTGACGGCTACAATGCCAAACGTCCGATGAAGTATGCGGTGCGCGTCGGACACGGCCCGGCCACGCAAATCCCGCGGGTGTACGCGAGAGAAGGCCTGGACCTGATCTTCAAAAACTGCGAATTCAGAGACATTTTTCCGCCCGACTGGCAGACTATCGCCGGCGGCAATGCCATCTATTTTCTAGCCCCCCTGTCCGGTGAACCCATCATCAAGGCTGGAACGGTGCTCATAGAAAACTGTTTGTTTCGAAATATTGGCGACGAGGCCATTCGTATCGCGGAAACCGAAAAATATAAAGTGACCCGCGCCGTGGATACCTTGATCGTGAGAAATTGCACCTTTAAAAATGTTTTTGCCGAATGCATCCGTTTTTATGCCGACATAGACACCAGCAACGAGGATGCCTATCTCTTGATGGAACATCTCACCGTCGACAGCAGCTGCACGCGCATGGCGTTCATTAAAAACAATAAAAAGACGATCTTTCGCAACATTCTCGTCACCAACAGCCAACTCCCCAAAACCTATCGCGCCGAGCGGGCAGATTATGTCGTGCAGGTGCAGTGCAACGGTTCCATGGTCAGCCATCTCGACACCCTCAATCTGATTTTCTCCATCCCCTATACAAACCGTGTCAGCGCCAGCAAGGGCGGCAAGGTGGATGCAGCGACTGTCTACGCATTTGACCCGCTGTATAAGGACCGCTTCAAAGATGATTACACGATGCTCGCGGCTTCGCCTGCGTATGGCATCGGCCACGATGGCAGCGCCCTGGGCGATCTGCGTTGGGCGACCCAGACGCCCACCCGCGTGCCCTTTGTGTTGACGGTCACGGGCAAGGGGAAAGTCACCGCCGATCCAGCGCTCATCGCACCCAACTATGAACCGGGCACAATGGTCACACTCACCGCGGTTCCGGACTCGGGCTGGAATTTTTCCGGATGGAGCGGCAGCATCAGCAGCAGCGACAATCCGCTGTCGCTCACCGTTGACGGCGCCAAAGCACTCACCGCCACCTTTCAGGAGGGTGAAACTGGCGTGAAACAGACGGCCGGCATGCCCCTGGCCTATGCGCTGCAGCAGAATTATCCCAATCCGTTCAATGCCTCGACGACCCTGAGCTTTTCGCTCAAACAGCCGGGCATGACGACGCTGGAAGTATATAATACGATCGGCCAGATGGTGAAAACCGTGCTGCAACAAAAGATGGCTGCCGGTGAATATCGTGTGCCTTTCCAGGCTTCGGACCTGCCTTCAGGCGTCTATTTCTACCGGATCAACTCTGGTCCCTACACAGCCACGAAAAAATTTGTGCTGATGAAGTAATTTTGGGCTGGACTGCACCTGTTCCCGGTGGGGCCCAACTGAATACCGTCAAATTCATAACGGATGGGATTGAGCCGTTAACATGACAAGGAGATGAAGTACTTAGCGCCTGGAACGCAAAGAATCACAAAGAATAGAAAAAAATCGCATCGACAGCGAATTTTAAAACCGGGATCAAATTATTATCAAAACTTGTTCGATCATTCCAACAGAAACAGACCGGCGGGCACTGCGTGCCCGGCAAGTTTTAATAGATCAGGTTAAATCATCCATGTTTCCCAAAATGCAGGAGAACCCTATGAAACAGTGTCAACGAATTCTGCCGTGCTTGTTGCTCGCCTTTTTGTTTTTTGTGAGCGCAGCGCCGGCACAGACGATTCATCAGGTGGCGGCCGGTGAAAACACCCTGCTCGCCGCCATCGAGGCTGCCGTCGAAGGCGACGTCATCGAGTTGACGGACAGTGGTGGTCTCTACACCTACAACGGCAGCGACAAGATGTATATCACCAAAACACTGACCATTCGCGCCGCAGCGGGCCTGGCCGCAAAGCCCATCGTCCGCAATGTCACGCCGACAGCGGGCAGCCCGCGCATTTTTGAGATCCGCAAGGGCGGGAATCTGCATCTCATCGGACTGAACCTGGATGGCCGCGCTGCAGACGACGGTGCGCGCTTTGTCAAAAACATCATCCGCTCCGAAGATGTCGCCGGCGAAGCCGATTCCTTTCGCTTTGTTCTCAAAGTGGAAGATTGCTGGCTCCATGAAAGCAAGGAATCCCTGCTGCGCTGTCACCAGTACACCATCGCGGATACCATTCTTTTCAAGAACTGCCTTTTGACCCACTCCACCAACGAAGCGATCGTGCTGCGCGAATCCTCCACGGCCGCCCCGACCGTCGATTATCTGGAGATCAGCAACTGCACCTTCGCGCAGATCGGACGCGAGGCGCTCTATTCGGAAGGCAACAATCCGGTGGTGCGCATCAACCATTGCACCTTTGATGCCGTCTCCGTCACTTCCGGGCAGAACAAGCGCATCCTCAATCCCAAGGGCGCCACGGATGTGGAAGTCAAAAACTGCATCTTTTCCAATCAAGGCGGCACCTTTGCAACAGCCGTCGAACTTTTTGGCAATTCGACCATCTCCTATTGTGATACCTTTAACGTAGCCACCGTCAAGTTGAACGATACCGCGGTGATGGGCGCCGGCATGATGGACGCGGATCCGCTCTATGCCGATCCCGCCAACCTGGACTTCACCCTGATGCCCGGTTCTCCGGTATTGGGCATGGCCGATGATGGCCTGGCCCTGGGTGATCTGCGCTGGGCGCCGCAGGAACCGGCGCAACAAATCCATTATGTGGCCGCGGGCGAAAACACCCTCAACGACGCCATCAATACAGCCAATTCGGGCGACATCATCGAATTGACCGACAACGGCGGCCTCTACACCTACAACGGCAGCGACAAGATGTACATCACCAAGACGCTGACCATCCGCGCCGCAGCGGGACTGATGGTGAAACCCATCATCCGCAACGTGACCCCGGGCGCCGGCAGTCCGCGCATCTTTGAGATTCGCCAGGGCGGCAATCTTCATCTGCAAGGGTTGGACCTCGACGGCCGTGCGGCCGACGGCGGAGCGGCCTTTGTGAAGAACATCATCCGTTCCGAGGACATCGCCGCAGAAGCCGACTCTTTCCATTTTGTCTTGAAAGTGGATGACTGCTGGTTGCACGACTCCAAGGAATCGCTGGTGAAATGCCACACCTGGACCATCGGCGACAGCCTGGTCTTCACCAATACGATCTTCCAGCGCGCCTATAATGAGGCCATCCTGCTGCGTGAGAGCACCGCCGGCGGCGGCCCCACCATCCAGTACCTGGAAATCGACAATTGCTCTTTCTTCAAGATCGGCCGCGAAGCGCTCTATCTCGAATTCAGCGATCCCATGGTACGCATCAATCACTGCACCTTTGATTCCATCGCTTATCGCGAGAACAAACGCATCCTCTATCCCACCAATGTCAACGATGTACAGATCAAGAACTGCATCTTTACCAATCAGGGCGGAACCGCCAGCGCCTCGGTGCAGCTGTACGGGAACTCGTCCATTGCCTATTCGGATCTGTTCAACACCAAACCGGTGAAACTGGAAGGCAGCGCCGTCAGCGGCGCCGGCATGCTGGAACTCGATCCGCTGTACCAGGATCCGGCCACGGGCGATTACCGGCTGGCGGTCAATTCTCCGGTCCGCGGCGCCGCCGATGACGGTCGTGCCATGGGCGATCTGCGCTGGGAAGCCTCGCCCAATCAATTCACCTTGACGATTCAATTAGAAGGCAATGGCACCGTTGCGCTCAATCCGCCGGGCGGCGCCTATGATCCCGGCACCGAAGTCACCTTGACAGCTAATCCCGCCGCAGGCTGGAAACTGGCGGGCTGGGAAGGCGTGTTGATTTTCCCGCCCGACAATCCCGTGGCCACCATCACCATGGATGACCACAAAACCGTCAAAGCCATTTTCGAAAACCTGGCGCCCAAGGTCGCCTTCACGGTGGACACGCTCGGTCTCGGCCATGTCATGCTCGATCCGGCGCCGGTGAACGGCCAGTATTTTCAGGGCACCCTGGTGACCCTGACCGCCGTGCCGCAGAATAACTGGAAATTCGTCGAATGGCAGGGCGATCTGGCCGGCGCTGTCAATCCAGTGCAGGTTTCAGTCGATTCGGCCATGCACGTCACCGCCTCCTTTGCCAGTGTCTTCACCCAGTTCGCCCTTAACCTGGTAACCGAAGGCCTGGGCAGCGTGGCGGCCGATCCGCAGCCGATTCTCGGCACCTATGACAGCAGCGCCGTGGTCTACCTGACCGCAACCGCCGCACCCGGCTGGCAGTTCGTTGGCTGGAGCGGCGATCTCGTCTCCGCTGCAAGTCCGGACTCGATTGTCATGGATGCGGATAAAGCCATCACCGCCACCTTTGCAGAGATCGATTTCACCCGCGGCGCCCTGGAGATCGATGCCAGCTGGGACCTCTACGATGCAGTGGCATTCGCCAACAACAACAGCAAAATCGACACCTTGATCCTGACCACCAGCGGCGGTTTGTACACTTCCTATAATACCGAGGACGTGGCGGTCACGGCGCCGTTGACCATCGTGGCGGCCCCGGGTCTGGCGCAAAAACCGGTCATCACCAACAGCGATCCGGAAAAACTCAATCTCGACGTCTTCCGCGTCTTTGATGATTTAACCATCGACGGCGTGGTCATAGATGGCGGTCACGAGCAGAGTCACGGCATGAAATACGCCATCCGTTTGCGGGATTATGACAATGGCACAAAGGTCAAAGTGGGCACCGACATCACGCTGCGCAACTGCGATGTGATGAACTTTTTTGAATTGAAAGACATCAACAAGGACGGTCATGCCGTGCGGTTTGATGTCAACATCGTGGCGGGCACGGTTCGTCTTGAGCAGTGCACGTTCGCCAATTTCGGCTATGAGGCGATCCGCATCTCGGAGACGGAAAAGTACGTCACCGAACGCTGCCTCGACTCGCTCATCGTCCGCAACTGCACCTTCACCAACATCGATGCCGAGTGCGTGCGCTACTACTCCGATCTGGCTGAAGGAACCCCCGATGCGCCGGTGATCATCGAACATGTCACCATTAACAACTCGGCCACGCGGGCGTTCTATTTGAAGAACAGCGGCGGCGCCGTGGTGCGCGACATCATCATCGCCAACAGCCGCCTGTCCAATCACGGCCGCGACGGCGATCTGATGGATGTGCAGGGCAGTGGCGCTATTCCCAGTTTCGTTTCCGATGTGGATACCTTCCAGGTGGCGAAAGTGGAAATCAAGGCAACCGATGGCGTTGTGGATGCGTCCACCATCTGGGGCATCGACCCGCGCTTTGAAGATGCCGCCAACGGCAACTACACACTGCTGCCATCCTCCCATCTCTATGGCATGGGCCACGACGGTGAAGCATTGGGCGATCTGCGCTGGGCCACCAATTCCCCGACACATGTCGGACTGTCGCTTGTCATCACCGGCCCCGGACACATCGTGGTTGAGCCGCCGCCCATTGGCTACACCTATGACCCGAATACCGTGGTCACGTTGACCGCGGAGCCTGATTCAGCCCACTATTTCGTCGGCTGGAGCGGCGACGTCAGCAGCGTACAGAATCCGGTTCAGGTCACGCTCGATCAGAGCAAAACCATCACGGCAGCATTCGAACTGATCACAGGAATCGACCTGGCCGAGGGCCTGCCGACGGAATATGCCCTGCAGCAGAATTATCCCAATCCCTTCAATCCATCGACGACCATCAGCTTTGCCCTGAAGCATCCCGGTCAAACCAGATTGCAGATATTCGATCTGTTGGGCCGCGTGGTGGCGACGCTGGTGGACAAACGTATGGAAGCGGGGCGGTATACGATGCAGGTGCAGGTGCCGGAACTGGTTTCTGGCGTCTATTTCTACAAACTCCAATCCGGTGATTTTGTCTCGATCCGCAAAATGACCATGGTCAAGTAATTTTGGTAAAATGGATGGGCTCCACCTGCTCCTGGTGGGGTCCATCTGAAAGATGTGTACGGATGGGCTCCACCTGCTCCTGATGGGGTCCATCCGCAACTCGTGCTCGGACAGGCTGCACCCGCTTTTGCGATCGATCCGGCACTCCGTTCCTGGCACCAGATGATAAACAAGGTTTCTCATGAACCATTTTCTGATAAAAACACTACTCCTCCTGATGCTCTTGGTCACTGTCCCAGGCCAGGCCACCAACTATCCGGTAAAAACAGTTGCGGAGATCACCACAGCACTTGCCAAGGCCCAACCCGGCGACACGCTCCTGATGGCCGCGGGCGTCTGGAACAATGCCGCCATTGTTTTCAGAGGTGTTGGCACCGAAACTAATCCCATCGTCCTGCGGGCCGAGAAACCCGGCGCCGTCATTCTCACGGGAACCTCGACGCTGAGATTCTCCGGCTCTTATCTGATCGCGGACGGATTGCGCTTCGTGGGCGGCTACAGCCCCTCCGGAGCGGTGGTGGAATTCCGCTCCGGCGCGGCAGCCAACTACTGCCGCCTCACCAACAGCGCCATCGTCAACTATAATCCATCCAGCAAATCGACGGATTACAAATGGGTGTCGCTCTATGGCGCCTACAACCGGGTCGACCATTGCTACTTCGCCGGCAAGAACCATATGGGCACCACCCTGGTGGTCTGGTTTCCCTATCATCCCCATCATCATCGCATCGATCACAACTATTTCGCTTATCGGCCGCCTCTGGGCGAAAACGGCGGCGAGACCATCCGCATCGGCACCAGCGATTATTCCATGGAAAATTCGCGCACCATCGTGGAATACAACTATTTTGAACGGTGCAACGGCGAGATCGAAGTCATCTCCAACAAGAGCTGCGAAAATATTTACCGCTACAACACCTTTGTCGATTGCGAAGGCGCCCTGACTCTGCGCCACGGCAACCGCTGCACCGTGGCCGGCAATTTCTTTTTCGGCCACCGCAGCAGTGAAACCGGCGGCGTTCGCATCATCGGCGAAGAGCATCTGGTCTACAACAACTACTTTGAAGGCCTTTACGGCAGCAGCCTCAAATCCGCGCTGCCCATCATGAACGGCGTCCCCGATTCGCCGTTGAACCGCTATTTCCAGGTCAAAAAAGCCGTGGTCGCCTTCAACACTTTTGTCGACTGCCGCTATCCGCTCATCCTCGGCGCCGGCCATGACAGTGAGCGCAGCCTGCCGCCGCAGGACTGCATCATTGCCAACAACGTCGTGCAAGGGGAGTATAAGGTAGTCACCCAGGAGGACGCACCCGTCAATCTGACCTGGCAAGGCAATATTTTCTGGGGATCGTCCCTGGGCATTTCGCAGCCTGCGGGAATCGCTTTCATCAATCCAGAACTGCAGGTCGCAACGGATGCCTTGTGGAGACCGGGCAGCAGCAGTCCGGTGTATGGCGCCGCCGCGGGTTCATACGATTATATCGCGGACGACATGGATGGCCAGGCGCGGAGCATGCCAAAAGATGCGGGCGCCGACCAGTTGAGCGCGGATCCACTGAACCGTCGGCCGCTCACCGCGCAGGATGTCATGCCTGAATGGATGAAAAATCCCATCCCCCTGGTCGTCACGGTTCTCAAAACCGGCGCGGGGAACGTGGCCCTGGATCCGCCCGGAGGCGTTTATGATAAAGGAACTCCGGTGACGCTGACAGCCACCCCGAATGCCGGGTGGAAGTTTGTGCGCTGGGAAGGCATGAATTACGACACGGCAAATCCCCTGCAAATCTCTGTGCAAGCCGACACCACCCTGCGCGCGGTCTTTGCGGCGGATACGCCCACTTTGTATAAACTCACGGTGTTCGTCTTCTCCTCCGGCGGCCGCGTCGAGATGGATCCGCCCGGCGGGAACTATCCGCCGCATACAATGGTGCATGTAACGGCCATCCCGGATTCAGGATGGCGCTTTGTTCAATTTGATGGCGACCTGGTCAGCACGGCCAATCCGGATAGTCTCGTCCTGGATGGGGATAAAATGGTCCTGGCCGTTTTCTCGCAGACCAGTCAGGTACAGGGGCAAGTGCCGCTGCTGCAGCAATATCAACTGCAGCAAAACTATCCCAATCCGTTCAATGGAAGCACGCAGATACGCTTTTCAATCCGGAAACCTGGTCGCACCATTCTGCGCATCTTCACCGCCCATGGCCGCGAAGTAACCACGCTGCTGGACCGTGTGCTGCAGCCTGGCGATTATGTCTCCACTTTCACGAACGCCCGGTTGGCCTCGGGCGTCTATCTGTACCAATTGAGTTGCAATGAATACACAGTGATGAAAAAAATGATTTTGATCAACTAATAAGGAGTCGATCATGGAATTATCATTGACAGACAAGGTAGCCATTGTCACCGGCAGCATCCAGGGCATTGGCAGGGCGGTGGCGGAGACGCTGGCCGCCAGCGGCGCGGCCGTGGTCATCAACAATCATGAAAATCCGGCCAAACTGGAAGAAGTGGCGCAGGGCATCAGCGAGAGAGGCGGCCGGGTTAAAGCCGTCATCGCCGATGTCACCAGCAAACAGGAGGCGCAAAAACTGGTGGAGGCGGCCCTGGAGTTCGGCGGCATCGACATTCTCATCAACAACGCCGGCGGCCTGGTCAAACGCGTGCCGGTGGCTGATTTCGATGAAGACCATTTCCAGACCGTTCTGGATGTCAACTTGAAGACCGCGTTTGTCATGTCTCATCTGGTCCTGCCGCACATGAAGGAAAAGCGCGCGGGAAAAATCATCAACTTTTCCTCGCAGGCGGCCCATGACGGCGGCGGCCCCGGCGCCGCGGCCTATGCGGCTTCCAAAGGCGCCATCTGGACCTTCACCAAATCGCTGGCCAAGGAACTGGCGCCCTTTGGCATCACTGTGAATGCGGTATCGCCCGGATTCATCGCCCAAACCGCTTTTCATAATACCTTCACTTCGAAGGAGGCGCAGGACAAAATGCCCTCCGTCATTCCCCTGGGCAGGGCCGGCAGCGCGGACGATGTGGCCAAAATCGTCCTCTTTCTCGCATCCGCACTATCCGACTATATGACAGGCCAGTCACTGGAGATCAACGGCGGATTGTATATGCCTTGAAAATCCCTGTTTTTATTGGCTCGGGCTGAAACGCGAATTTAAACATCTCGAGCCTGCGCTTGCGCTCCGCTGGACTGAGTCAGACGCTCGAACTGATACATACACTGCAGAAGCTGCCATTCAGCGTCGCAATTATCAGTACATGAAGGACGTTGGATTTTTTAAAACACATCATCATCGCCGATGATGGCAGCGCACTGGCAATTTTTGGCGAACAGTGACAAACGCTATAGACAAACAAGAAAAATCGAATACGGGAGAAATGCAACATGAGGCGAATTTATACCTCCTTATTTTTATTCCTTTTCGCAACTGGCACTGCTCTTGTTGCCGGAGAGCGGCCCAATCTGATCATCGACAAAAAAGAAGCCGCCGTGATAAACAATAATACCGGCAAATATACGCTCTTTGATCACTCCTTGAGCCAACTGAAAAAAGCGGCGGATAAAGCAGTTTCCAGTCCCATCGTGGTTCCCCCGCCCGGTGAAGGCGGCGGCTATGAACACGAGCGTCACAAACAGAATTACCGCGAGATGTACCAGGCCGGCGTCTGCTTCACATTGACGGGTGAAGAAAAATATGCCCGCTTCATCCGTGATATGCTGTTGGAATATGCCAAGCTTTATCCAACCCTGGGAAAACATCCGCAATCCCGCGACCAGGCGCCCGGCAAGCTGTTTCACCAGATGCTCAACGAGACCCTCTGGCTCACCTATACCAGCATGGCCTACGATTGCATCTATGATTGGCTCGACGCGGAAACACGCGCTCGCATTGAAAAAAATGTCTTCCGCCTCATCATCGACTGGTTCACCACAGAAAACCACAAGGAATTCGACCGTATCCACAATCACGGCACCTGGACGGTCTGCTCCATCGGCTTGATCGGCTATGTACTGGAAGACAAAAACCTGGTCGACATGGCCCTGTACGGGACGCGCAAGGACGGGGTGGGCGGTTTTCTCAAACAGCTCGACCTACTCTTTTCACCCGATGGCTACTACATGGAGGGTCCCTATTATGCGCGCTATGCCTTGCAGCCTTTTTTCATCTTTGCCGAGGCCATCGAACGCAATCAACCCGAATTGAAAATTTATGCCTATCGCGATCAGATACTCAAAAAAGCCTATTATTCGGCGGTTCAGACAACCTTCCCGGACGGCGTTTTTCCGCCTATCAACGATGCCTCGCGCACCATGGACATCCGCGACAGCGGCATGATCATGGCCAATGACCTGGTCCATAGCCGCTACGGCGCTGATCCCAATCTGCTGGCGGTAAAAAAAATCCAGAAGGATGTGATCATCAATGGCGCCGGTTTGATGGTGGCGCGTGACTTTGCCGCACAGGAAAAAATCGCCCCCATGGATTGGGGCAGCATCGAGTTCACGGATGGACATGATGGTCGGCAAGGCGGACTGGGGATTCTGCGCCTGGGCGCCGGGGAAAAGCAATCCATGCTGCTGATGAAATACGGCGTGCACGGGGAAGGGCATGGTCATTTCGACAAACTGCATTTTATCTATTACGATCAGGGACGGTCGGTCATCCCGGATTATGGATTCTGCCGCTGGATCAACATCGAGCCCAAAATGGGCGGCCGTTATCTGCCGGAAAACAAATCCTACGCCATGCAGACCATCGCCCATAACACGGTCACCGTGGATCAGACGAGTCAGAATCTTGCCAACCGCAAGCAGGCCGATGAGATGTCCGCGAAGCGCCATTTCTTCGATTCCAGCAATCCGGATGTTCAGGTCATGAGCGCCCATGCGGAAGGCTATTATCCCGGCACAGCCATGCAGCGCACGCTCTTTCTGATCCAGGATGAGCGCCTGCCCCATCCCGTGGTGGTCGATCTCTATCGCATCAACAGCGATCAGATGCATGTCTATGATTATCCGATCCATCATCAGGGACAATTCATCACGGCCAATTTCGAGTATCAGCCTGATGTCACGGCGCAGTCGCCGCTGGGCGCGGATTTCGGCTATCAGCATATCTGGCGCACCGCATCGGCCCGGGTGGAAGGTCCTGTCAAGATCACCTGGCTCGATGGCAATCGCTACTATACCCTGCTCGCCGCAGCCGCAGCGGGCAGCGAGGTTCTGTTCGGCCGCAGCGGCGCCAACGATCCGAACTACAACCTGCTCTCCGAACCCCTGTTCCTGATCCGTACACAGGCGCAGGATCATCTCTTCGCCTCGGTCATCGAATCGCACGGCCATTTCAACGAAGCGCGCGAGCAGTCCAATGGCGCCAGGGGCAGGTTGACCGGGATCAAGGTCATCGGCCACAATGAGACCGGCTCGGTGATCGAGGTGAGCGGCGAAAAGGAGTTGCGCTGGGTGATCATGGTCAATAATGGCGAAGCCTCTGTGGATAAAAAGCATGAGGTGACATTCTCCGGCAATTCTTACACCTGGACGGGGAATTACAAAGTGGAGATGCGCTAGCTGATGGGCTCCAGTTGCTGTTGTGGTGCCTTTGAGAAAGTGCTGGACATCTCAGATCCATTGGAATAGCCAGTCGACCATGTGACCAGGTGTCCGAGACTTCAAAACTGTTGGGCCCCAGCAAAAGCAGGTGGAGCCCAATGGCAGGGCACAACAACGAAGCCTGACAGCAGTAAAGATGGGGCCCAACGAAAAAAGCTGGAGACCACAAGTAGTACCCATTAACTACAAATGGAGCAAAAGGATGAAAAAAATCACAGGACTGCGCTGGTGGATCATCACCCTGGTGGCCATTGCGACCGTCATCAACTATATCGACCGCAGCGCTTTGGCCATCATGTGGCCCGACATCAACAAGGACATCGGTCTGCAAAAAGACCAGTACGCCATGATCATGACCATGTTCATGATCGCCTACGCCATCAGCCAGAGTCTCTCGGGCAAACTCTACGACTGGATCGGCACCCGCCTGGGCTTTGTCATCTCCATTGTGGTGTGGTCGCTGTCCGCGGCGTTTCATGGCCTCGCCCGCGGGGTGCTCAGCTTCAGCTTCTTCCGTTTCATGCTGGGACTGGGCGAAGCGGGCAACTGGCCCGGCGCGACCAAATCCAATGCCGAATGGTTTCCCATCAAGGAGCGCGCCTTTGCCCAGGGCATTTTCAACGCCGGTGCCTCCATCGGCTCGGTCATCTCTCCCCCCCTCATCGCGGTACTCTACCTGCTCATGGGCTGGAAGCTGACCTTTGTCGTCATCGGTGTTCTGGGATTGCTGTGGATCATCCCGTGGCTCTTCCTTAACCGCGCCCTGCCCGGCCAGCATCCATGGCTGACCGACCGCGAGAGAGAATACATCTTGAAGGGACAGCAGTCCGCTGATGTTCCAAAAAACAGTGAAGAAAAAGCGCTTGGATGGGGTGAGATGCTCACCTACAAAGAATCATGGTCCGTCATCGTCTCACGCTTTCTCCTCGACCCCATCTGGTGGCTGTTCGTGATCTGGCTGCCGATTTATTTGAATGAAAAGTTCCAGTTCGACATCAAGCAGATCGGCTTGTCGGCCTGGGTGCCCTATGTCGGCGCCGCGGTTGGCAGTCTGTTCGGCGGCTGGCTTTCCGGTCACCTCATCCATCGAGGCTGGAGCGCGAACCGCGCCCGCAAGACGGCCATCGTGCTCGGCGGTGCCTTCATGCTGCCCTGTCTGCTTCTGGCCGCCTATGCCAGTACGCCCGTCAGCGCCATCCTGCTTATCACGGTGATCCTCTTCGGGTTCCAGATCAGCATCAACAACATCCAGACCCTGCCCAGCGACTTTTTCGCCGGAAAATCCGTTGGCTCGCTGGCTGGACTCGGCGGCACCAGCGCCGCCCTCGGCGTCATCATCGTCACCAATATGGTGCCAATACTCTCCAAAACAGGATATACCTCCGTCTTTTTACTGGCCGCCCTTCTCGTGCCCCTGTCCATCATATCTGTCTATGTTTTGGGTGGCATCATCAAACGCGTGGAGCTGAGATCAAAATGAAAACACATATTTTTAACAACAGCGTGCCCGTTGAAGAGGCCGCTCCGGGCATCCGTCGTCAGATCATGGCCCATGATACCCATCTGATGCTGGTGCGCGTACACTTCGACGGCGGTGCCATCGCCGCCCGTCATGCACACCCGCATCAGCAGATCACCTGTGTGGAGAGCGGCGTTTTTGAGGTGGAAATCAACGGCGTCAAAGAGGTGCTGCATCCGGGGGATTGCTTCATCATCCCTTCGGATCAGATGCACGGCGCCCAATGCCTCGAAGCCGGCGTGCTCATCGATACTTTTTCGCCGGCGCGGCTGGATTTTTTGACGAAATAACACAACACCCTCCCGCCGCGAATCGGTGGGGATGAATGCGGTTAGTAGCGTAACAATTTTCTTATACGCTAAATGGCGAAGAAAAGTAGCGCGAGCAGGCTGTTCGCGCGATACTAATTCCGGTTTATCCGGGTTTGGGTATTGAATGGTATCATTGGACAGGTACATGCAAAAAACCCTGCAAAGAAGCCTGCGGCTGGCTCTGCTCCTGCTGTTTGCGGCGATCCCATCATGGGGCTCGGCCATCAGCGCGGATAAAATCCCGACGGACCAGGATGTGTTGGAGAATCTCAAACCCGGTATCGCTGCATTGCAGCCGATACAGAAACACCGGCAACAGGGCGACCAGACACAAGCCTTGCAACAGCTGCTGGCGTACCTGCGGGAAAAATCCGCGCTGCGCTATTATTTCAACTGGAATGAGTTCCCGCGGCGATTCAGTGACTACCAAAAAATATATCCCGGGCAGCGCGCCAGACATAACGTCCTCGCCGATTCACAGATGAACACCTATCCGCCGGAAACGCAGTGGATCTTGCCGTTTAAAAATCTGAAAGGTGATCAAGTCACCGCCTATGAACTGCGCCATCTCGCCCGGCAGCATAAATCAGTTGACATGACGCTCATGGCCTATTATGAAAATAATCCGGCGAACTATCTGGATTACTGGCTGCGCCAGGTGGCTGATCTCAACCGCGCCTTTGCCGAGGGCGCTTATGATGATGCCGGCAACGGCATCTATGAAAACCTGCGCGGCGGCATGCGCGTGCAAAACTGGCTCTTCTGCCATCATGCCTGGCTCTCCGAAAAGACCTACAACGATCCGTCACAGTTGTTGGTGATCAAGACCCTGCTGCACCACGGCGCCCAGCTGCAAAAGCGCACGGAACGCTACCGCTCCGGCAATCACCATACCAAAGGATTGACCGCCCTCTTTGAACTCTCTGTTTTCTTTGCGGATTTTTCCATTTCGGAGAAATGGAGGAACCAGGCCATTGCGGGATTGGTGCAGCATCTGCAGCGAGAAGTCAATGAAGATGGATTCCAGTTCGAACGCTCGGTGCATTACCACATCGGCGACATCGATAATTATTTCCGCGTCTATCAGCTGGCGCAAATAAATCATATCGATTTGCCCGATGCCTTTCATCAAAAATTTCGCCGACTCTTCACCGCCCTGGTACAGCTGGCCCAGCCCAACCGGCGCCTGCCGGTGCTCCAGGATGACACCGATGCCCCTTACAGCGAAAACAACGCCATCGACTTTCCCATGACCATCGGCGCGCTGATTTTCCCGGATCCGGTTTTCCGCTATTTCTCCTCAGACGAGGTTCCCCCTGAACTCTACTGGCGCCTGCAGCCACAGCAGATCGAAGCATTCCATAACATGAACAAAAAGCAGCCGGATATTGGTTCTCTGGCCCTGGAGCAGACCGGCTATTACTGCATGCGCTCGGGCTGGGATAAAAACGATCTCTATCTGACGATTTCCGCGGGCTTGTCCGGCGAAAAACCCGACCATCAGCACGGCGACATGCTGGGGATTGTCGCCTATGCCAACGGCCGCGAAATCCTCCCCAACTATCAGGTCAAATATAATGACCCCGATTTCGCCTTCTGGAAAAATTCCTGGGTCAAGAATGTCGCTTTGGTTGACAGCCTGCCGCTGGGCCGCGGCTGGAAGCCCAACGAAGGCGGTTCGGGATTCGGCAAATGGGGGCACCTCCCGCAACCGCAGGTACAGACCTGGATGACGACGGACAAATATGATTATTTCCGCGGCAGCCACAACAGCTACGATTCCCTGGGCGTGACCTCTGTCCGCGAAGTGCTGTTCGTAAAACCGGATTTCTGGATTGTACGGGATCATTTCAGCAGTACGACGCCGCATTGCTATCAGCAGGTTTGGCAGGGAGTTTATGATGTCATCGACAGCCAACAGGTCCGCGCTGTATTTACCGATAAAACCGGTCTGCAGATCATCCAGCTCAACGGACCGGCCGACAGGGTGTCACGGTCCGGATTTCGCGACAAGGGAAACCTCGTTTTTGAAAAATCCGCGGCGAAAGAGTATGTTTTCACCACCTTGCTGTATCCCTTTCAGCCGGGAGAGGAAACCAGGTTTAAAAAAAGCGGTGATGAATTGCGGTTGACCATAGCGGGCACACAAATCAGAACGGATAAAAACGAAAACATCGTGCTCATGGATGCAGCCGGTACAGTCCTGCTGCGAATCCAAAAGGACTCTTTCATGGCTGTGCCGCAAAAAAATGACGCCTGCGAGCAGGACAATTTGCATCGCATGAAACAGAATTAAGTCATCACCCGGTTGTGGAAGATGCAGACACCTCTCATCAATCAGCGGGCAAACCGTTCAATTCGGGAGTGTTAAGAATGCGCCTTCCCAAACTGGGCAGGATTTCAACTCTGACTTGCATCCTTCTTACCTATCCTCTACTTTTTTCCAATCCGGTACACTCGCAAGAGGATTCGGAAATCCCTGGATGGTGCTGCGCGCTTAGCCTCGAAGGCGTCAGCAAATACCTCTGGCGCGGCGCCATGATGCATGATGGCCCAGCCCTGCAACCTGGTCTGGAACTTACGCGAGATCCGTGGACCGCCGGCCTGTGGGCGAGTTATAACATCGGACGCGGCCCGGAGCGCACGCCGGGACTGTCGGACCTCTATCCCTATATTGAGTACAGTAAGGAGGTGCCCCATCTGGAAATACTGAGCGTGGATGCGGGATTCACCCTGTATACCTATCCGCTCCTCTATCGCACGCCGGGCGTGCATAGTTACTCCCCGGAGGTGTCGCTCGGCATCTCTTTCGGCTTGCCCGGTGCGCCCACATTCACATGTTATAAGGACTTTTTTTTCGGTTCATCTTTTGAGGCCGCTCTGAGTCACGCGCAGCCGCTCAGCGGCACAATAACCATGGAAAGTGAAATCACCGCGAATTATCTGCGGCAGGAAAGAGTGTGGAGCGCCATGCTCTTCAAAGTGTCGCTGATACTGGATAAAAGTGCGTTTTTTGCCGTGAATGTGTACTACCAGGCGGCATTGAGCCGTGCCTATGACAATACCCTGTTCCTCGGCGTCGCGATCTCGAAATAAGCGCTATGCAGAGTACTCACCAGTTTAGCAGCGGTTGAATTCACAGCACGGCGCCAAATCTGAATCCTGCTATTCATATCTGAGACTCTTCACCGGATCCGCCAGCGCCGCCCTGATGGACTGATAGGCCACGGTTGTCAGCGCCAGCACCAGGGCGAGCAGAGCGGTCAGCAGAAAAACATCCGCCGTGATCTCACTGCGATAGGCGAACGACTGCAGCCAGTTTTTCATGATGAAATAAGCGGTGGGCCAGGCGATCAGCGCCGCCAGCACCACCCACTTGCTGAACTCCTTGCTGAGCAAAAGGACAATGCCCGCGACTGATGACCCCAGGACTTTGCGCACGCCGATCTCCTTGGTGCGCTGCTCTGCCATAAAAGAGGCCAGACCCACCAGTCCCAGCAGCGAAATGCAGATGGCGAGCAGTGTGAAATAGGCCACAGTTTGGGCCATGCGCATTTCATCGCGATACATCCACTCAAAACTCTCATCATAAAAATGGTATTCGAACACATCACCCGGAAAAATCCGTTCATACTTTTCCTTGATGGCCGTAACAGTCTCCTTGATATTTTCTCCGGACAATTTGAGTGACAGCATGTTATAGGCGCGGGAGGCCTGCGGCGTGCGCGGCATGGGAAAAAGCAGCATGGGCTCGATCCCGAACCGCAGTGAGGCATAATGATAATCCTTCACAAGACCGAGAACGATCAGCGCCGGTCCAATCCTTTTGCCGACCGGATCGCTCCACCCCAGACGCTTCGCCGTGGTTTCATTGATAAGGCAATAATGGTTGGTATCTTCCCGTGCCACACCGGAAAATCCTCTTCCCGCAAGAAGCGGAATGCCATAGGTCTCAAGAAACTTTTCATCGGTCAGATTGAGATTGACCAGCAGCTGGTCCGTGGGAGCCGATCCTTCCCACCCGCGGATGGCGGTGGAACTGCCGTTAAAGCTGGGGGTGAAACGGGAGATCGAGGCCGTGAGCACCGCGGGATGGTTCAGCAACTCGTTTTTCAGGGTTTCATACTTGCTGATGGTCGCGGCATCCATGCGCCGGAAGGTGGTTGTCAGAATCTGCTCGTGATTGTAGCCCAAATCCTTGTTTTGCATATAATGGATCTGCCGGTAAATGATCCAGGTGCTGAGAATGAGGACGATGGAAATCACGAACTGGAACACCACCAGCAGTTTGCGGATCACGGCCTGGTGTCCTCTGCCAACCGTGCTCCTGAGCGTGGCGGTCGGCTGCAGCGAAGAGAGAAAAAGCGCCGGATAGCTGCCCGCCACCACCCCGATCACCAGCGTGAGCGCCAGAATCCACGGCAGCAACACCGGAATATTCTGCCACGTCCAGGCCAACTGACGTCCCAGCAGGGTATTAAAGAGCGGCAGACAAAGCTGCGCAAAAATAAGGGCGAGCACCAGTGCCCCCAGGGTCACCACCAGCGATTCGCTGAAAAACTGGCGCATCAAACCGGCGCGGCTGGCGCCCACTGTTTTGCGGATGCCCACTTCCCGCGCCCGCCGCGCGGACCGGGCGGTTGCCAGGTTCATGAAATTGATGCAGCCCAGGAGGAGAATGGCAGCGCCAATCAGAATGAGGAAACGAATACGCCCCCGGTCGCCGGTCGGTCCCGGCTCACCCAGCACCCTGGGACTGAAGTGAATCTGCGCCAGGGGTTTCAGATATACCGGCATCTCGATATTCGGCGGCAAATGCGGCTGCAGCAGGGAGCGAATTTTGGCATTCACATCCGGCAACAAAGCTTTTTCAGACAGGATCACATAGGTATAATTGGCGATGCGTCCCCAATTTTCGAGATAATCATTCCCTGCGATGGCTTTATAAGAGTCATAAGAGATAAAAAAGCCATACTGGATATGGGAATTGGCGGGACAATCTTGCACCACCGCAGTGACCTTGCAGTCGATGGTGTTTTCGTAACGGATGGTCTTGCCAATGGGATTTTCAGACCCAAAATACTTGGCCGCCAACACGGCGGAGAGGACGATCGAATTGGGCTCGGCCAGGGCACTCTCGGCATCTCCTCTGAGAAAACGGTACGAGAACACCTGAAAAAACTGCGAATCCGCCCACCAGCCGCTGTTCTCATAGTATTTTTTCTCTTCCGAAGCGTACAACAAAACCTGATTGGCCATGTTGAGAAAGCGGGTATAGCGCTCGATCTCGGGATAGTCCCTGGCGAGCGCCGGTCCAATGGGCGTTTGCGAAAAAGCAAGAAAGCGCTCCTTGTTGTCGTAATTGACTTCAACGCGATGGATGCGGTTGTAGTGGGTATGAAACCGGTCAAAGCTCAACTCCAGTTCAACATACAGGGCGATGAGGATGGCCAGCGCCAGTCCCAGGGCCAGCCCGAAAATATTGATGAAGGCATAGCCCTTGTGGCGGACGAGATTGCGCCACGCGGTTTTGAGATAATTGACGAGCATATTCATCTCCTTCATGTGAAATGGGTGCCGGGGTTGACAATAAACACAGATACCCTTGCGAAGGTTAGAAACCGTCGCAAAGTAAAAGAGACCGGTTCATTCATAGCGCAGCGATTGCACCGGATTGGCCCGGGCCGCCCGGACCACATGGCCGCTGATGGCCCAAAGCGTGACAAAAAGGACGATACCCAGGGCCAGCAGAAAAAGCCAGGCATTCGGATTCATGCGATAGGCGAAGGTATCGAGCCAGCGGTTGATCGCCCACAGCGCCGGCATCACCGCGAGGACAAAGGCCAGGACGAGCAGCCGCAAAACATCTTTGCATAATAAAAATAAAATACTGGCAACACTGGCGCCAACCGCCTTGCGAATGCCGATCTCCTTGGTGCGCTGCAGCGTCGCGGCGGAGGACAATCCAAAAATTCCCAGGGCGGTGATCAAAATGGCCAGCAGCGAGAACACGGAGAAAACCTGGCCAAACTGGCGCTCCGACTTGTATTGCTGGTCGTAATAATCATCGAGAAAGAAAAAATCGAACGGATTGCCCGGAAAAAACTGACTGTAACGCTCCTCCACCTCATCCATGATCCCGGACACGTCCTCCACGTTTAATTTGATGGCGATCATACCGCGGACATCCCTGCCATAAGACATCAATCGATAAATATGCGGTTCAAATCCGACCTTGGGCGACTGCTGGTGATAGTCCTTGAACACGCCGACAATGGTATAGACATGTTCCCAATAATCCACCTGCTGTCCGATGGCGCTGGCAGCGTCCGGAAAACCCATCCAGCGCATCGCGGTTTCGTTTAAGATCAGGGCATCCTGGTCAGCGGGAAATTCGCGCGAAAAATTGCGGCCGGCAACCACCTTGAGATCGAACAGTCCGGCGAAATCATAGTCAATGCCGACAATCTGATAATTTTTGCTCTGCGCAACATCTTCGCCGAGCCGCATGATGCCGCCG
>CAUJEL010000117.1 GCA_963169875.1 Candidatus Zhuqueibacterota bacterium | reverse complement strand
CATGTCGAAGGAACCCAGGGAGATTCAGGAGACCATCCGACGCGTACTTTTTCGTAATCAATTCGCGGTACTGGCTACCCAGCGCAACGGTCAGCCTCATGCCAGCCTCATAGCCTTTACACCCTGGGAGGATCTGCGGTTCCTCGTGTTCGCGACTTACCGTGACACACTAAAGTACGCAAGCATCCGGGAGGATCAACGGGTGGCCATTCTCATTGAGGACAGAGAGGGCGGCGGCAGTCAGGCAGATCGGCGACTGGTGGTCACAGCGGTTGGTGAAGCCATCAAAACGCCGGAGGAGAAGCAACAGGCCCCAATCAGGGCCCACCTCGCGCGTCACCCTGACCTGGAAAGTTTCCTGAATTCGCCGGACTGCGAATTCGTGCGTGTGGCTGTTCACGCCTATCAGGTCGTGAGCAGCATTGAGGATGTTCGCTGGTACGCCATCGCAGAATCCTCCGCCACCTGAACTGTGGCTGCAGCGGCTTGAACTCGTAATATTTAAGGGCTGCGAAATAATGCCAGCGAGATCTTGATCACATTTACCCGCAGAAGAAAATGAGTTGTGGAGCAAATTCATAATGCCAGAGGAATCACCAGCCTTCATCGTTGCAACAAGACACCGGTTGGACCAGAGAAGGTGTCATGCGCGGCTCACCGCACCATTCATCAATTGGCTTAAGCTTGTACTCTCACAACTTTAAAACAGGAGCGCTCGTTTGAGTTCAGCCTTCAGGCCGGATAACCAAGGCATTGCGAATTCTAATAAATGCATGCTGAAAACAAAAAAAATCCCAACCAGCAACCTGATTGGGATTTTATTTAAGATTGTATTCGCTTAGATGGATTCAACCGTGGTGATCTCCGGCAGCTGCCGCTTCAATTCGCGCTCAATGCCCATGCGCAGCGTCATCTGCGACATCGGGCAGCCGTGACAGGCGCCAACCAGCTTTAACTTGACCACGCCATCCTTGACGTCGACCAAATCGACATTGCCGCCATCCGCCATCAAGGCCGGACGAATCGTATCCAATACATCATTCACCTTGTCAAACATCGATTCAGACATTTTTCACCTCTTTTATGGTTATTTTACTACTGATTTTGCGCAACCGCTGCATTCTCGTCCACGGCCGCTTCGAGTACGGGCCGTTCACCACGGATCACATAACATTTGGCCGGACATTTATCTACCGCATTATAAAGTTCCATTGCATAAACATCTTTAATCTCGGGCAAATTCCCTTCCATGATGATGGCGCCGGAAGGGGAAACCTTGGGCGACACACAAATCTTGCACGCCCAGCATCCCACCGAACAGATCTCTTTAACCGCCTTGGCGCGGTCCAGCGAACGGCAGGCAAGATACACTTTCTGACTGCGCGGGATGAGGGAGAGGATGCTGCGCGGACAGGTCACCACACAGACGTTGCATCCGGTACACTTTTCTTCGTCTATGACCGGGAGGCCATTGTCGTTCATCGTAATCGCGTCAAAGGGACAAGCCAGCGCACAGGAACCATATCCCAGGCAACCGTAGCGGCAGGCTTTGCTGCCATTGCTCACCAGCAACGCAGCCCGGCAATCCATCACACCTTGATACTGGAATCTTTCTTTGGCTTCCTGCCGGCCGCCCTGACAATGAACCACCGCGAGCCTGGGCTCCTCGCTCGCCACACCGGAAAGTCCCATGATCACGGCGATTTTATCGACCGTATCCTTGCCCCCGGGCGTGCATTTGTTGGGAGGCGCCTGACCGGTGGCAACCGCTTCCGCATAGGCCGCGCAACCCGGCTGGCCGCAGGCGCCGCAGTTGGCGCCCGACAAGGCGCCGATGATTTGTTCAACCTTGGGATCAATCACAACCGCAAATTTTTTCGCAGCGAACGCCAACCCGGAACCAAAGACCAGGCCGAGGAAACCCAGGGCAATAATCGAGGAAAGCATCAGCGGATCCATAACATCCTTCCGAAATAGCAGTGATGGAGATGATTTATGCGGCATAATTTACTCACTTGTACGTCAAATTGCAAGATTAAAAAAAATCAGTCTTTTGCCACAAAGGCCTGATTTTGGCGCTTGACTTCATCTTTTTTATTTTATATCTTTAGCCTTATTAATTCTCAAAAATCCATTCTCGCACCACCTGATCCCACCTTTATGTGACATGGCTTGCCTGGCAAGCTTAAACTTGGCAAAGGGCTGTTATCCCCAACTTTGGAGGAATCGATGAGCGTTATTCAACTGTCCTGGATCGACTGGTCCATCATTGCCCTTTATTTTGTCTTCGTACTGGGTATCGGCGTTTATCTGAAAAAATTTACCGGCACCGGGGAAGATTACTTCCTCGCCGGACGCAAGAACAGCGCCTGGGTCGCCGGACTCGCCTTCCTCAGCGCCAATCTCGGCGCTCTGGAAATCCTCGGATGGACCGGCGGCACCATGAAATATGGCATGTTCGTCTCCCATTTCTATTGGGTGGGCGCCATCCCCGCCATGCTCTTCCTCGGGCTCTATATGATGCCCTTTTATTACAGCAGCAAGATCCATTCTGTCCCGGGTTATCTCAAACTGCGGTTTGATGAGCGTTCCCGCCTGCTCAACGCATTTTCGTTCGCCATCATGACCCTGCTCATGTCCGGCATCAACCTCTACCTCATGGCATTGGTTCTGCGCACCATCCTGGGATGGGATTGGCAGCTCTCCATGTGGGTCTCCGCGGCAGCCGTGGGCGGCTATATCATGCTCGGCGGTTTGATGTCCGCCATTTTCACCGAAATCGTGCAATTCTTCCTCATCTGGTTTGGACTCTTCCTGGTGGCCATTCTCGGCACCATTGAGATGGGAGGCATCGATCAAGTACTGTCAGGGCTGCCACCGGCTATGAGCAAACTTTGGTCCACGGCCGCAGATCCTTCGCTGAACGCCATGGGAGTGACCTGGATCGGCATTGTCATTGGTTTGGGCTGGGTGCTCTCATTTGGCTACTGGACCACCGATTTTCTTGTGGTGCAGCGCGCTTTCTCCTCCAAGGATCTGCGTTCGGCGCGGATGACGCCGATCATCGCAAGTTTCTTCAAAATGGCGCTGCCCTTCATCATCGTTGTGGCGGGTCTGGTGGCCTGGCGGCTCACGCAAATGGCCGGCGCCAATTTCCAGCTGCTGCCGCACCCGGTCACCGGTGAACCCTGGAACGACACGGCCTTGCCCCTGCTCATAGCACGCTATTATCCGCAAGGTCTGGTGGGACTCGGCATCACCGCGCTGCTGGCGGGCTTCATGGCCGGTCAGGCGGGCAATGTCTCGGCGTTTAACACCGTTTGGACCTACGACATCTATCGTGTCCTGATTAAAAAGGATGCCACGGATGCGCATCTGGTGTGGGTGGGCCGCGTGACCACGCTGGTCGGTATCCTCTTGTCCGTCGCCACAGCCTATCTCGCGATGCAGTTCAACACCATCATGGATTACATTCAGGCTATCTTCAGCTGGGTGAATGCACCTCTTTTCGCGACCATGCTGCTCGGCATGTTCTGGAAACGGACTTCACCAACCGCTGCCTTCTGGGGACTGATCCTCGGCATGGTCACCTCTTTCACCATTTTTCTGGGCTTTAAAATGGATTTCTGGTCCACTGATGTGGCCAAACTCATCACGTTCTCGGCAGCGCCCTCGGACATGGCGCGCAACATGTGGCAAGCGGCCTGGGCCTGGACCGTCTGCCTGGTCGCCACGGTGGGCATCTCTTTTGTCACCAAACCTAAACCCGAAGCGGAGCTGGTCGGACTGGTGAAAGGTTTTACCAAAATCGAAGACCAGGGCAAGATAATCTGGTATAAAAAACCGCAAGTGATCGCCATTTTTGCGGCGGTGGTGTTTGTTTTGCTGAATGTCTATTTCTGGTAAAAAACGAGCGGCCTCTGCTGAGGAGGCTGCATAAATATCATAGAAGGAGCGGCTATGTCCACCCCGAAAATGCTTTCCATCTGGTTTTTCGTCGGTTTGATGCTGACGATTCTTGGCGCCCTGATACTGGCCATGGGCATTTATTACGCCTTCGTTCCACAGACGCGAACGGTTCTTGCGCATCTGAATCCTTCATTGTGGTGGGGCGCCATCATGCTGGTTGCCGGTCTGTTGTTTCTGGTGCCTTCGTGGATTCAGCATAATAAATAGCAATCCCGGATCATTTTTCATTTGCGACGCACGCAGAAGCCGCTTTCAGGGCCTCTCGTGCGTCTCTGTTTATCCTGCACTCCTCATACTGGGATACCTGTATCATGCATATAGAAACCATCGTCAGCGAATTCAAGGCGCGCTATCACGCCACACCGCGGTTATTCAAAGCGCCAGGCCGCGTCAATCTCATCGGAGAACACACCGATTATAATGACGGTTTCGTGTTTCCCATGGCGCTCGACCGCTACACCCATGTTGCGGTTGCGCCAAGGGCGGACCGACGCGTCGATGTCTATTCCGCAAATTTGAAAGAAGAGTTCTCTTTTTCGCTGGATAACAACGAGCACGCGCAGCACCATTGGAGCGATTATATCGCCGGCATGGCTCATGTGCTGGAAAAGGCGGGATATGCGCTCCCGGGCGCCATGCTCTATATCCACAGCGACGTCCCGGTCGGATCCGGCCTCAGTTCTTCCGCTGCATTGGAAGTATCCTCAGCCCTGGCATTTCTCAGCCTGATCAGCCAGATCATCCCGGGGCCTGAACTGGCCCGTTTGGCGCAGAAAGCCGAGAATCAGTTCGTGGGCATGAACTGCGGCATCATGGATCAGTTCATCTCCATTCATGGCCGGGCGGATCATGCCTTGCTGCTGGATTGCCGTTCGCTGAATTATGAATTGGTGCCGCTGGATTCCAGTCATGCGCGCATCGTGGTGTGCAATACCATGGTCAAACATGAATTGGGCGCTTCGGCTTATAATCAGCGCCGTCAGGAGTGTGAAACCGGCGTCCGGATCATGCAGAAACAGTGGCCGGAAATCAAGGCGCTGCGGGATGTTACCCTGGAAAAATTTGGGGGAATTCAAGCTGATTTGCCTGCGGTGGTGGCACGGCGCTGCCGCCACGTCATCTCTGAAGATGAACGCGTGCTCGAATCGGTAGGGGCATTGAAGCATAACCAGTTGCGCTATTTCGGTGAAAAGATGAATGCCTCCCACGACAGCCTGCGCGACGATTATCAGGTCAGCTGCGATGAACTGGATCAGATGGTGGAAATTGCGCGCGCGCAGCCAGGATGCATGGGCGCCCGCATGACAGGCGGCGGCTTTGGCGGCTGCACCGTCAATCTGGTCGAGCTTGAACAAGTGGAGGCCTTTTGCGCCAACGTGGAAAAAATGTATCAACAACGCACGGGGCACAAGCCGCAGATCTATGTGAGCGTGCCTTCCCAGGGCGCTGGTGAAAAAATCCTCTAGCCATGGAAGCAGAATTATGCCGGAAAAAACACTCCTCATCGATGCGCACATCCATCTCTACCCCATGCACAATCTTGCCCTTGCCATAAGCCACGCGCGCAGGAACATGGCAAAGGCGGTCCCTGATCCGCAGGCTGTCAGAATTTGGCTGCTGACAGAACGATCCGATTGTGATGCGTTTGCGCAAATTTTGAAACGTGGTTCTGTGGATGGTTACAGTGTGAAGCCGATTGAGGATGGGCGCGCCATTTATCTGCCGGAGGCGAACTTGTACATTGTCGCCGGCCGCCAGGTTATCACCAAAGAGGGCCTTGAGTTGTGCGCCCTGGCGACTACTGACCAGATCATGGATCGCGCGATGACCACATTTGCAGGAATCGGTTTTCTCCTGGCCCGGGGTGCGCTGGTTTCGATCAATTGGGCGCCGGGCAAATGGTGGGGGCAACGCGGCAAAGTCGTGCAGGCATTGCTCGCAGAGGCACCCATGCCAGGGGTGTTCATCGGGGACACGGCGATGCGGCCGGTATTCTGGCGCCAGCCGGCGTTGATGAAACGTGCTTTGCAAAGAGGGTGGAGGATTGTGGCCGGGTCTGATCCGCTTCCCTTCGCCGGCGAAGAGAAGAGCTTTGGCCGCTATGGCTTCCGTTGTCAGGCGGCGTGGAATGCGGATGAGCCGGTCACTTCGCTGCATGATGCGTTGCTCAATCCGGACACGGTTTTCACCCGCTGGGGGGCGCGCCGCAGGTCTGCAGAGTTTGTGCGGCGGCAGATACAGATCATGCTGGAAAAGAAAAAACGACAATCTAACCTGATTAATTCATAAACCGCAGGGTGCGCCGAGGCCGAAGATCTGTTTTTGTAATGAATATCGCACAAGTGCTGATTTGAATACCATCTCATTCACAAAAGTCGCCATCGATTCTACCCAGATTTACTAATCCACTGTGCGGTTCTGCGTTTTCGGCGCTGGATAATTCAGGATAATCTGTAATAGGTTTTTAGTTTATTATGGCATGCCGGTCGCAGCGCCGGCGCGTTCGTTATTGAACCACAGCACCTGATCGGCACTGGTCACCTGACCATCCAGGTTCATGTCATAGTTCTGGTACCCCTGCGTACCATTCTGCGCGCTGGTTTTCCAGGCGTCAAAATCCGCAAGGGTCACGGAACCATCCTGATTGCCATCTCCTGCCCATAGTCCCCAGACACCCGTTTGCAATTCTACCGCCCCGTCCGTTCCATAATATTTGTCGCTTCCCGTTGAAAAATCATAGGATGCGCTGCCGCCGGCGTAACTCACTGTGGTGGCACTCATCACGCGGATGTGATTTCTGTGTTTGATGGCCAAATAATAGGGCTTGCTTTTGATGACGTTGGTGATGGTCAATGGAGCAGTGCCATCTTCATTCATGAGCTGGCCGTCATTGCGCAGAAGGGCGCTTTGTGACTGCGCCAGAGTGGTGCCATCCGCTTCGTACAACTGCAAAAGCACCCAGTCGGTGGTAGTGGCGGGGATGGCGGCGGCTGTAGCCGGCGCCTCGGCATAGGGGCTTGTCAAGGGTACAAGGCTATTATTGCAAAGTTGGGTGTGCATGCTGCCACCACTTTGGAAGGCGCCCTCGATGAAAAGCTTGCCTTGCAGTGTGACGGTTGCTGGCAGTTCCACGGACACAACTTCCACGTCGGAATAGTCCCACCACGTGCTGTTCCATTGCGGCCGCACGCGGAAGAGGTAGTTTCCGCTGCTGGGCACATGCACAGAGTAGGGAGGAGCTGAGATA
>CAUJEL010000116.1 GCA_963169875.1 Candidatus Zhuqueibacterota bacterium | reverse complement strand
CTACATCTTTCGCGGGTATGCCTGAACAATTTGCTTGCAAATGATCAGCCAGAAAATTATATTTCTGTGGTGTGGTTATCAGGTAGGTGGAAAGTATGCTGCCCGGCGTTGGTATGGACGAGATGCTGGTTATACTGGTTCTCGTTTTGGTTTTATTCGGTTCCAAACGGTTGCCGGAATTGGCGCGCGGCCTTGGCAAAGGTATGCGTGAACTCAAAAAAGCCGCCGATGATGTAAAAAAAGAATTAGATATCACGGACGATTTCAAACGTCTTTAATCAACCATCACGATGGAGGTTGTCACATGGGTATCGGTCCTACAGAGTGGGTACTTATCATACTGGTCCTGGTCCTGCTGTTTGGCGCAAAAAAAATTCCCGAATTGGCCAAAGGCCTGGGACAGGGCATCAAAGAGTTCAAACACGCTGCGCGCGATATGGATGAATCTGTCAAGGACAGCGGCAAGACCGCTGAAATTCCGCCGAGCGAAGAGAAGAAGAACTAGTGCCCATCATTTCAGTTACGATGGCAGAGGTATCTCAATTTGATCCATTCTTTCACTGACCTGCAATCGATCCAGGGAAAATTGGCCGCAGGCGCAACGAGCTGTGCTGAACTGACCGAATATTATCTTGACCGTATTCATGAAGGCGCTCATCTGAACGCCTTTATTTCATTATTCGCGGAACGCGCACGCGCTCAGGCTGTGGAGATCGACGGCAAACAGAAAAAGGGCACAGCGGGCAGGCTTGCCGGCATGATCATGGCCATAAAAGACAATATGGTCCTTGATTATGGCGCCACCACATGCGGTTCACATATCCTGGAGCACTTTCAGTCGCCGTACACCGCTACGGTGCTGAAAAAACTGGCGGCCGAAGATGCCATTTTCATTGGCAAGACCAACATGGATGAATTTGCCATGGGGTCTTCCACTGAAAATTCCGCCTTCGGTTTGGTGCGAAATCCGCTCGATAACGATCGCGTGCCCGGTGGCTCCTCAGGCGGCTCTGCCGTGGCGGTTGCCGCTGATTTTTGCACCGCTGCCCTGGGCAGTGATACCGGCGGTTCCATACGTCAGCCGGCCTCTTTCTGCGGTGTGATCGGACTTAAACCAACTTACGGCCGCGTCAGCCGCTATGGTCTGGTGGCTTTTGCTTCTTCTCTGGATCAGATCGGCCCGCTGACCCGTTCAGTGGATGATGCTGCCCTGCTCATGAATGTGCTGGCAGGGCGCGATCCCGGTGATTCTACCAGCGCCGCAGTGGACGTGCCTGATTTTTGCGCAGATCTGGATAAGCCGTTAAAAGGACTGCGAATCGGCATTCCTCAAGAGTATTATGGTGAAGGATTGGATGAGACGGTGCGCCAGGCGCTGCAAAAGACGAGCGAATTTTTGCGAGACATGCAGGCGATTCCGGTGCCGGTCTCTTTGCCGCACACCGAGTACAGTATTGCCACTTATTATATACTCGCCAACGCGGAAGCTTCCGCCAATCTGGCGCGGTATGATGGCGCGCACTATGGCGCGCGCGCGGATGCGGCCCGTTCTTTGGAAGAGATGTATGTGCAGACCCGGTCACAGGCTTTTGGCGCCGAGGTCAAACGACGCATCATGCTCGGGACCTATGTTCTTTCCAGCGGCTATTACGAGGCCTATTATGCGAAAGCACAGCAGGTGCGCACTCGGCTGCGTGACGATTTTGATGGTGCCTGGCAGCATTGCGACCTGTTGCTGACGCCGACCTGTCCGACCACGGCCTTCCGCATCGGCGAAAAAGCCTCGGATCCGCTCACCATGTATCTTTCGGATGTGTACACGGTGTCGGTGAACCTCACAGGATTGCCGGCGCTGTCAATACCCTGCGGCCAGGATCCCCAAGGTTTGCCCATCGGCGCGCAATTGATCGGCCAGCCTTTTGCTGAAGGGACCCTGTTGCGCGTGGCCAAACAGCTGCAGCTGCATCATGCGCCAACCAGACAAGTTCTGCGGCTTGAGGAGAGGTGATCCGGTGTCGAACCACATCGAATATGAGCCGGTTATCGGCCTGGAAGTGCACATTCAACTGTCAACTGTCAGCAAGATATTTTGCGGTTGCAGGGCGCGATTCGGTTCGGAGGCCAACGCGCAGGTGTGCCCGGTCTGTCTCGGCTTGCCAGGGGCCTTGCCGGTCTTAAACCGCAAAGCCGTCGATTACGCCGCGCGTCTGGCCCTGGCTACGGGATGCGAAATCAATCCGAGATCGGTCTTTGCGCGCAAAAACTATTTTTATCCCGATCTGCCCAAAGGGTATCAGATTTCCCAGTTCGAACAACCCTTTTGCGAGAACGGGATGATCACGGTCGAAACGGCTTCCGGGGGGAAACGTCCGGTGCGCATTCGCCGCATCCATCTTGAGGAAGATGCCGGCAAAAGCATGCACCAGGAAGCCTATGTCGGGGATGATGAGTCCCTGGTGGATTTGAATCGCTGCGGTGTGCCGTTGCTGGAACTGGTCACGGAGCCGGATCTGACGGCGCCCGAGGAAGCAGCTGCCTTCCTGGCCTATTTGCGGCAGCTGGTGCGTTATCTTGAAATTTGCGATGGCAACATGGAAGAGGGCAGCTTGCGCTGCGATGCCAATATTTCGGTGCGCGTTCGCGGCACTTTTGGACTCGGCACCAAGACCGAGTTGAAAAACATGAACTCATTCCGGCATGTTGAGCGCGCCCTGGCTTTTGAATATGAACGTCAATGTGCCCTTTTGACCGCGGGCCAGGCGGTGCAACAGGAGACGTTGTTGTGGGATGCAAATCGCAACATCGCCACGCCCATGCGCAGCAAGGAATTTGCACACGATTATCGCTATTTCCCGGAACCGGATCTGTTGCCGGTGGAGATAGAGACAAACTGGATTGAAGCGCAGCGGCGCGATCTGCCGGAATTGCCGCAGGCGAAAAAAGTGCGCTATCAGGAGGCGTTTTTTTTACCGGCTTATGATGCGGCTGTTTTGACCGAAGACGCGGACGTGGCGCACTATTATGAGCAGGTGGCGGACCGCGTCGACGACAAAAAGCTCGCCAGCAACTGGGTTATGGGTGAGGTGCTGCGCGCCTGCAAGGAGCGGGGGGAGGGGGTAACCGATCTTAAAATGACCCCTGCGCTTCTCGCTGATCTGCTCGGCATGCTGACCCGCTCCGAGATCAATTCGGGCATGGCGAAGCAGATTTTCGAACAGGTTTTGCAGACCGGCAAATCACCACACGATCTGGTGGCCGAAGGCGGCTTGAGCCAGATCGACGATCATGACTCTCTGCAAAGCGTCATCCAGACCGTCCTGCAGGCGCAACAAAAGGATGTTTCTGCTTATCTGCAGGGCAATGAAAAAGTGCTCGGATTTCTCATGGGACTGGTCATGAAGGCCACCTCCGGCCGCGCCAATCCCAGGACCGTGACGTCCCTTTTGCGGGAAGAATTGGCTCAATTAAAGAATAGATTGTAGAATAAGGATGTTATCATTATGGCTTCGACTGCTGATTTTAAAAATGGTTTTGTCTTTGTATTGGAAGGTGAATTATACAGCATTGTAGAATTTCAGCATTTTAAAATGGGACGTGGCGGCGCCTACGTACGCACCAAGCTGCGTAATCTCAAGACCTCCCGCGTACTCGAAAGGACGTTTCGTTCCGGGGATAAGGTGCAGGAGGCTGAACTGGAGCGACGCGCCATGCAATTTCTCTACCTCGATGGCGAAAATCTCATGCTGATGGACAATGATACCTATGAGCAGCTGACGGTCTCTGTTGAGATGATCGCTTCTGGAACCGATTTTCTCAAGGAGGGCGAAAAAGTCACTGTGCTGTTGCATGATGAACAGCCCCTGGGTGTTGAATTGCCCAATTTTGTCAATCTTAAAGTGAGTTCAACCGAACCCGGTCTTCGCGGAGACACGGTTTCCGGCGCCACCAAAAAAGCGGTTCTTGAGACCGGCGGTGTGGTGCTGGTTCCTCTTTTCGTTGAAGAAGGAGAAGTACTAAAAGTGGATACGCGCACGGCGACCTATATCGAGCGTGTCAGAGGATAGCCCATTAATCTGTAACAGGAGATCACATGCGGGCGAAAGAAATCAGAGAGCTTGTCAAAATCGTCGAAGAAAGCATCATTGGCGAGCTGGAGATAACCTATTGGTGGGGGCGAAAAATTCGTATCAGCAAGACGGCGACCGGGGGAAGTTCAGCCAAACACAGCGGCATCGAAATTGTCACGACATCGACACCCAAAGCGGAGGGGCATATCAGCGCCCCCGCTGCACCGGTTGTTGATGCGGGCGACAAATCAGGACGCTCGGATAATTTGCTGGAAATCAAAGCGCCCATGGTGGGCACCTTTTACCGCGCCCCGTCGCCGGATGCAGACCCCTACATCCGTGAAGGGGAAAATATTTCGCCCGGAAAGGTGCTCTGCATTATTGAGGCCATGAAATTGATGAACGAGATTGAGGCCGAAGTGAATGGCAAAATCGTCAAGATTGTTGCCGACAATGGGCAACCCGTGGAGTACAATCAGACGTTGTTTCTTGTTGAAGCAACCAAGTGAACGCCAGTCGAGTTGTTGTCAATTTTGGACCAAATGCAAGGAATCCTTTGTTTAAGAAAATACTCATAGCCAATCGCGGCGAAATCGCTTTGCGCATCATCCGGGCTTGCAAGGAATTGGGCATTGCCACCGTAGCGGTTTACAGTGAAGCCGATGCCAACAGTCTGCACGTCCGTTTTGCCGACGAAGCGGTCTGTATCGGCCCGGCCAACAGCTCCAAGAGCTATCTGAACATACCACATATCATCAGCGCCGCGGAGATCACCAACGCCGAGGCGATTCATCCGGGCTACGGCTTTTTGGCGGAAAACGCCCATTTCGCGGAAATCTGCAATTCGTGCGGCCTCGCCTTCATCGGGCCTACGCCGGAGGTGATCACGCTGATGGGAGACAAGGCGAGAGCCAAGGACACCATGCGCAGCGCCGGCGTCCCGGTCATCCCTGGTTCGGACGGTGTGGTTCACAGCGTCAAAGCCGCGGCGGATATCGCCGCAAAGATCGGCTACCCGGTGATCATCAAGGCAGTGGCCGGCGGCGGTGGACGGGGCATGCGCGTGGTGCGATCCCCACAGGAGTTGGCCAACGCTTATAATACGGCTCAGACCGAGGCACAGGCTGCCTTTAACAATCCGGCTCTGTATCTGGAGAAATTTTTCGAAAACCCGCGGCACATTGAAGTGCAGCTGCTGGGCGACAATCACGGCAACGTGGTCGCACTGGGGGAGCGTGAATGTTCGATCCAGCGCAAACATCAGAAACTGATTGAAGAATCACCGTCACCCGCGGTATCCAGTAAATTGCGCCGTGACATGAGTGCGGCCGCTGTGAAAGGCGCCAAACGGGTGCGCTATAACAGCGCGGGCACCGTCGAGTTTCTGCTGGATGAACGCGGCCATTACTACTTTATGGAGATGAATACGCGTATTCAGGTCGAACATCCGGTCACGGAAATGGTGTATGGTTTGGATTTGGTCGAAGAACAGATACGTATGGCCGCGGGCGCGCGTTTGCGCGCTGATTTGCGCTTCTGGAAGATGCGCGGGCACGCCATTGAATGCCGTATCAATGCAGAAGATCCCAGTCGTGATTTTCGCCCCTGTCCGGGAAGGATCTCCTCCTTTCATGTCCCGGGCGGTTTGGGCGTTCGCGTCGATACCCATGCTTACGCCCAATATGTTATTCCGCCCAATTATGATTCCCTCATCGCCAAACTGATCGTGCATGGAACCACGCGCGAAGAGGCCATCACACGGATGCTGCGGGCGCTGGACGAATTTGTGGTCGAAGGCATCGCCACTACGATTCCACTGCACAAAAAAATACTCAACGAGGAAAATTTTCGTTCCGGAAGATTCAACACCAAATATATCGAACAAACCATTTTCTAAACCAGCGGAGGCATGCTATGAAAGTACCGAGCGATTTGTTGTATACTGAAGAACATGAATGGGTCGCCGTGAACGGTGATGAAGCCACCATCGGCGTGACCGATTACGCCCAGGGCGAGTTGGGCGATGTGGTCTTTGTGGAATTGCCCGAGGCGGGCTCCGTGGTCGCCCAGAACGAATCCTTCGGAACGATCGAAGCGGTGAAAGCGGTATCCGATTTGTTCGCGGCGGTCTCCGGAACCGTTGCGGAGGTCAATCCGCTGCTGGCTGATGCGCCGGAAACCGTCAATAAAGATCCCTATGGCGACGGCTGGATGATCAAGGTGAAGATGTCCAATCCCGAGGAACTCAAATCCTTGATGGACGCTGCTGCTTATAAAACCAAAATCAGCTGACAACAATGGTGAACCAGTCGCGCTCATCGGGACTGGTTTTACGGCGCAATTTTGGAACTCTGGCCGGTATGCGAGCGTTTAAATGTCAGGATGACAGGGCATGGCGCAAAATGGTCATCAAATTGCATCATGTGTACGCTTTTGCGACATTCATTGACTGACCGCAACATCTTGCCCATGTGAAGAAGAAGTTACAACTCATTATTAATCAAAAACTAAGAATAACCGTTCAGTCAGCCAGTCCATGGGGATATTTTGGTACGGTTATTGTAGAGTTGAAAGAGAGAATTTTGAAAAAAATTCTTGCAATTGTCTTTTTTCGTTACTAACTTTGAGCACAAAATAAATTTGGTTTTTCAGGAGTAAGCCTATACACCTTCGTTAAAGATTTTTATTGTTCTACAAATCCAAAATGTATTTGTACGCATTTGGCTTTGGCCACTTTAACGAATTTGCATAGGCTTCTTTGTCTCTATTTCATCCGAATGTCGATGGCTAAGAAGCGTAATCAATGCAAGCCACGCATTCGGATTTTTTTTTACGGATGTCAGTGCAAGTGCTATCATAAAGGAGGAACCAATGAAGAACGTTTTTAAAACCGCAGTCGTTGCCGCTGTGATCCTTTTTTCTTTTGCTTCCGCATTTGCGGTGAGCGAATCAGCGGTTCTCTTTCTGCTGATCTCCCCAGGCGCCCGGCCTGCAGGCATGGGTGAAGCCTTTGTCGGTTTGGCTGATGACGCCACTGCGGTTTACTACAATCCTGCTGGCCTGGCTTTTCAGCGCGGCCGGGAAGTCACCCTCATGCACGCCAATTGGCTGCCTCAATTCGGCAATGATCTCTTTATCGAATTTGCCGCTTACAAGCAGCATTTTGAGGGACTGGGCACGATCGGCATCAACGTGACCTACCTGAATCTGGGCAAACAATTCCAGACACTGGAAGACAGTCCGGATCCCGTCGGAGAATTCTCCAGCTATGAATTCGCTGCATCCGCCACCTACGGCACCCAGTTGAGTGAACATTTGGGGGTCGGACTCGGCCTGCGTTACATTTATTCCAATCTGGCTCCCTTTGGCGCCGGCGAAGAAAAGGGCGACGGCCGCGCCAGCGCCTTTGCGTTCGACATTTCCACGCTGTACAAGATGCCTTTTGCCCCACGCCTCAGCCTGGGTGCCAACCTCTCCAACATGGGCCCGAAAATCACCTACATCGATGCCGCCCAGGCCGATCCGCTGCCAACAAATTTGAAAATCGGATTCGCCTATCGTCTGCTCAATGATAAATACAACAAGCTGACGCTCGTCGGTGATATGAATAAAATGATGGTCAATCGTCATAAGGATGGCACTTCGGATCCGTTCTACAAAGCCATTTTCACTTCACCCTGGACGATCAAAGTTGCAAAAACGACCCAAACCAACGACGATAAAACCGAAACCGAATACGAAACCATGTTCAATGGTATCATCAGCGGCGGCGCGGAATACTGGTACAGTGACATGTTTGCCCTGCGCGCAGGATACTACTGGGATGAGCCCGGCAAGGTCACTTTCCTGAGCCTTGGCGCCGGCATCCAATATAGCCTCTATCGCTTTGATTTCAGCTATATCTCAGCGGATGAGGGACATCCATTGGCCAACACCATGCGCTTCTCTTTGAGCATTGGTTTTTAAGTTTTCTGCAAGTCCGTCGAAGGGCAAAAGCCATCCTGGGCTTTTGCCCTTCTCAGTATAAGACCCCTTGTCGTTTTGACCACTCATTTGGATTGGATTTTTTCATGCCGAGACGATTGACTTTCATTGCCGCTTGCCTGCTGTGTCTGGGAATTGGAACGCTGCTGTCCGCATCGCCAAAGCGCCTGCCGGGAATCCGGCAAACGCAGTCTGCGGAAACTTTTTCGGTGCTCGATGCAATTGAAAATGCCCCCCTGCAAATCCTGGCTTTGCGTGTGGAATTTATCGCCGACGATGTCAAAACCACCACAGGCAATGGGCGCTTTGACCTGGGCACACAATCAGAGTACAGTCTCGACCGGCCACCCCACAATCGCAGCTATTTCCAGGAACAGATTCAAGCGCTTCGTAACTATTTTGTGCGCGTCTCATCGGGTAAAGTCGATCTGCGGGCGGATGTTTTCCCTGCCGCCGAAGAAGCCGCTTATCAGCTCGGACACGACATGGTGTACTACAGCGGCATGGAGAATGAAACCCTGCAGGAGCAACGCCGCGCTGAGTTATTGCGGGATGCGGTCCTGGCGGCCGCCGCGGATCCGGCCATCGATTTTTCGAAATATCACTACCTCATGGTTTTCCATGCCGGCGTGGGACAAGACTTTGCTTTTGACTTCGATACCAGCCCCTTTGACATCCAGTCCGTTTATATCGATTTTACAGCCCTGCACACGGCTTTGGAGCCCGGCAACAAGGACTATAAAGGCATCCCTTGTCCCGGCGACGTCCATGTGCGTGAAGGCATTATTCTGCCGGAAACACAGAATCAGGAAAACATCGATTTGGGTCTGCTCGGTTCGATGACGCTGCTGTTCGGCAGTCAAATCGGCATGCCGAGTCTTTTCGACACCGAAAGCGGACGAGCCGGCATCGGCCGCTGGGGCTTGATGGATCAGGGCTCCTATAATTTTCAGGGTTTTATCCCGGCACAACCGAGCGCCTGGGAAAAGGTTTACATGGGATGGGAAGAACCTGTGGTGGTGCAAAATGCCGCCCAGGTGCGCATTGGCGCTGCCGCTGCTGTTTCCGCGCCGCACATCATCAAAGTCCCCATCAGCGCCAACGAATATTTCCTCATCGAGAACCGCCAGCGCGATCCCAATCGGGATAAAGTCACCATCGGCCGCGACCGCGCCGGCAACCGGGCCGAGTTCGATTCAACCGGCCGCGTGGTGGCATCTGCCGGCATCGGTGTTATCACCAGCATCGACGAATACGATTACGGCTTGCCTGGTTCGGGTCTGCTGATCTGGCACATCGACGAAAACGTCATCGCCGCCCGACTCGCGGATAATGCCATCAATAACAACCGCGAGCACCGTGGCGTCGACCTGGTCGAGTGCGATGGCGCTCAGGATATCGGCTATGTCTATGACATGTTCGATCTGGGATATGGCACGGAAAACGGAGATTACTGGGATCCCTATTGGGCCGGAAACGAATCCCATACCTATGTGAATGAATCGAATCAGGTCGCCTTTTCCGCTTACTCCATTCCCAACAGCGATGCGCACGGCGGCGCCAAAACGTTCATCACCCTGAATGATTTTTCCCGACTCGATTCGGTCATGACCGTGTCGATTTATTCGGATCTGCTGGCCGAGGGATTCCCGCGCTATGAAGCTGCCGGGTTGAATTTTTCACCGGCCGCTCTGCTCGCCGTGCCCGGCAGCAACGGCGCGCCGGGCGCCCTGTTCGCCGCCACCCCCGCCGGCCAGGTCTTCGCCTGGAAAGGAAACGGCAGCACAGTGTCTCCTTTCAGCGGTTATGAGATGCAGCCGCTCAAGGGCTCTTCTGTTCCCCTGTTATGCGCCAACCTCGATGGCGACAATTTTCTCGAGGTCATCGCCGTCGATGATGAGCAAGGCATCATGCGATACCACCTGCTTGCCACGGGCGTGTCCGCGGAATACACAATGCATGAGGGCGCGCAACGCACCGCCGCCATGATCCTGCCGCAGCCGGGAAACGCCACTGCCCCGGCCCTGGTGACCGGTGCCAGCAATGGTACCGTGGAAATATTCGCTTGTGCTGGCGCCGGAACGCCGTTGCAGAAGACAAAATCCCTGACGCTGGGCAGCAGCCGCATCAACCATCTCGCCTGGTTCCCGCAGGGCGCTGCACAAGTGATCGCTCTCGCAGCAGACCAAACCCTCTATGCCTGTGATCTGGCGAATGATGCCATTGTCTGGCGCGCAGCGGTTACGGCTGCTTCAGCGACCCCCCTGGTGGCTGATTTTGATGGCGACGCGCAGCTGGAAGTGGCTGTGGTTGCCGCGAATGGCGCCCTGCAAATCTTCTCCGCGGATGGTCAGCTCAAATACCAGCACCAGCCGCTGCAACTGCTGCATGATATAACCGCCCCCGCACTCGGAGACCTCGATCAGGATGGCCTTCCGGAAATCCTCTGCAACAGCCGCGAGGGGTTTTATGCCTTTGAGGCATCCGGTGCCTCGGTGCTGAATTTTCCTGTGACGACCTACGCGGCTGATTCCGCAGCGACGGTCATGGGCGCTGTTTTCGCCTGGAAAAAAGAGGGGGAATCCGCCATGGTCATTGCGCCCGCCCCCGATGGCCGCATCACCGCCTGGGATCAGGTCGGCATACGCCTGGAACGGTTTCCAGTCAGCAGCGGCTCAGCGCTTGCCACCATACCTGTGCTCGCGGATTTGCAGGGACAGGGAACCCTCAATATGGCTGCCATCAACCGGGATGGCGACCTCATGGTGTGGAATCTGGGCGTCTCAGCCCGTGAATACCAGGTATGGGGCCAGTATGGCGGCGATGGCCGGACTTTTTATCTGCAACCATCCGAAATCACGACCCCGCCCGGCACCTCCGAATTGATGCCGGCCAAAAGCGTCTTCTGCTATCCCAATCCCGTCAGTTCCGGCACGGCAGTGATCCGTTTCACGCTCAACAGGGACTGCGAAGAAGTAGCAGTGCGCATCTTTGACCTGGCCGCCAATTACGCCGGCGAGTTGAAGGCCATGCAGTTGGCTGCAGGGGACCATGAACTGCTTTGGAATGTTGATGCAGTGCAGAGCGGTGTATATCTGGCCAAGGTGCAGGCCAGGGCAGCGGATGGTACGGCTTTTCAGATCATTAAAATAGCGGTGACCAAATAACATGTTTCCGGCAACGGCCACAGATTGGGGAGAGCTTCATCATGAATAGTCTATTGAAAAATAGTCTGGTCTGTTGGGTGTTTTCCCTCTGCTCAATAGCGTCCGCCCAAACTTATTACCTTGCGGCGGTCCCGTTTCTTTTGCAGTCGCCATCACCACAGGCTAACGCCATGGGGACGGCGTATGGCGCAACGACTCATATCTCGCCGATGGCCTCCATCATGAATCCGGCCAGCGCTGGCCTGTTCGCAAGATCGAATGCTTTTGGCAGCGAATATTACCCGGATCCGATCAAGTATGGTTCTGAAGATCGCTACGCCTGGTCTTACACGGTGCGTGGCGCCACATTGGGATTCCGTACCAGACCCATCCGCAATGTGCAACTGGCCATTGGCCTGGCCTTTAATGATGTCAAGCTGGATATGGGCAAGGTATATGTGACCGATGAAAGCAGCCCGGACATCAAAGCGATCATTGATACCTGGGAGAAAGCTCAGGGTACCACCCTGTCGCTGGCACTGCAGTATTATCTCAGAGCCAGCATTGGATATACCTTCAAGCATATACAGTCGCAAATAGCACCTGGCGCCGACGGCCGGCTGCAACCGTATACAGCGGAGATAGATGCACATGATTTCGGCATCATTGTGCAGCTCCCCATCGCAGATCTGACGCAACGCTGGACCCACCGCGGCAGGAGATACCTGACGCAGTGGCGCTATTGGCTCGATCCGGGCATCTATTACACCCGCAACAATATCGGCGGGAAATTAAAATACCTGGCTGAACTCCCCGGCGACCCGCTGCCGCGCACGCTCAATCTGGGGCTTAACCTCCAGGCGGGTGTGCAATATCGCGACCTGACGCTGGTCAATTTTGGCTGGGCGCACGAAGTGGAAGACTTTCTCGTGCAGAGCGATGAATTGGGCCAATCGTTTTATCATACCGGCCTGCATGATATCAATTTCTGGAAGCATGTTCTGTCCGGCAAATCAAGCCGGCAACTGATTGGCAAAAAGGGATATGAGATCGGGCTGGCTGATATTTATTTCATTCGCCGCGGGTTACTTGAAAGTGCCGATTATCCCGGACGTCTGCGTACCAGCGGTTATGGCATCAATTTTTTGCAGCCGGTTCGCATCGGCTTGCGTCTGATGAATATGGAGCGTTCCTGGCTGGCACGCGTTCTCGCCAACCTCTCCTTCGAAAAGCACCATTCAGAATATCAACCTGATCGTTTATTAATGAACATCACTGAGTATGATACCTATGTCATCAGATTCAGCAATAATTATTTTTAACGCCAAATTCGCATTTCGACAAATGAAATACCCTGGGAAATGATAAGGATGGGACAACTTTTAAAACGGTTTCTATTTCTGGTGATGGTTATTGCCATGGCCGTGCAGGCGCAGGATGAACAGATCAATCATCCCGAACTGCGCTGGTACACGTACAAGACCGAACACTTTCAAATCCATTTTCATGAAGGCGCCGAACGCAGCGCCCGTGTGGTCGCACAAATCGCCGAGGATATCTACGATCCCATCACAACGCTCTATAACCACCGTCCCGATGGCATCATTCATTTCATCATCAAGGATCACGACGATAATTCCAACGGCGCTGCTTTTTATTATGACAACAAGGTGGAAATCTGGGCGCCACAGATGACCTTCATCCTGCGCGGCACCCACGACTGGCTGCGCAATGTGGTCACCCACGAGTTCAGTCACATGATCTCCCTGGGCGCCGCGCGCAAGATGCCGCGCAAACTGCCCGCCTTCTATTTGCAGATGTTCGGTTACGAACCGGAGAAGCGCGAAGACGTGCTCTATGGTTATCCCAATGTGATCGCCTCCTATCCCATTCCCATGACGGTGATGCCCATGTGGCTGGCCGAGGGCATGGCCCAATTTCAGACCCAGGGACTCAATTACGATCTCTGGGACAGCCATCGCGACATGCTCATCCGCTCCGCGCTCATGGCAGGCAAGGCTCTGACTTATTCCGAAATGGGTGTGTTTGGCAAAAACAGTCTCGGCAATGAAAGAACCTATAATGCCGGATATGCCCTGACGCGTTATATCGTCAACCAGTGGGGCGAGGCGACGCTGAATAAGCTGAGTGCAAATCTTGCCAAACCGTTCAGCTTCACCGCCGAGTCGGCCTTGCGAGAGGCGACCGGCCTCAGCGGCGAAGAACTCTATGCCCGCTGGCAGCAGGAGATGAACGCCTATTACCAGCAGCGCCTGGCGGTCATCGATGCGCACCGCGTTCAGGGCAAAATAGTGACGCCCAAAGGGATCGGCAACACTTTTGCGGTGTGGTCGCCGGATGGCAGCAAATTGGCCTATTGCGGCAGTGAATCGGGCGATTATCTGAGCCTCACCCATCTCTGGCTTCTCGACGTGGCGAGCGGTAAAAAAGAGATGCTCAAATCCGGCGTCAACAGCCAGCTCTCCTGGAGCAGTGATGGCCGTTTCCTCTATTATAGCCGCAACAAGCGCGGTGAACATGGCTCGCATTATTTTGATATCTACCGGCTCGAGGTCGCCAAGCGCCAGGAAAAACGTCTCACCACAAATTTGCGCAGCTACGATCCGGACATCTCCCGCGATGGCCAGAATATTGTCTGTGTGGTGCAAAAAGATGGGACCGACAATCTGATGCTGCTCGACGGTTCCGGCCAGAACATGCGTTCGCTGACGGCATTTACGCAGGGAGAAGCGGTCTCTTCGCCCCGTTTTTCGCCGGACGGCAAGCAGGTCGTATTTTCCCAGGCGCGGCGCCATGGCCGCGATCTGCTGCTGCTCGATCTCGAGACCAGCCGGGTTGACACGCTCGTGAGCGGCAGCGGCGACGCCCGCGATCCGTTCTACGCTGCGGATGGCAAACAAATTTATTTTGCCTGGGACAAAACGGGCATCTTTAATATCTACAGCATCGAAGCCGATGGCCGGAACCTGCAGCTGTGGACCAATGTGACCGGCGGCGCCTTCATGCCGGGTGCTTCGCAGCAGGGCAGTCTGGTGTATGCTGATTTTCAGTATGACGGCTATAAAATCGCCAGCCTGGATAAACCCCAGCCTGTGGCAGAGGAACAGGCGGTTTATGCGCCTGCCAATAATGCCAGCAGGATGGGGTTGGAGATGGTGGCAGTCCCGGCAGAGCTGCAAAAAATGGCCGGCTACGATGATGCGCAATTGCCGGCCTTGCAGGCTGAACCTTATGAGATGACCTATGGACAGGTGAGCTTTTTGCCCCGGGTGATGATGGATTACAAAACCCTGAAACTGGGCACCTATTTTTATGCCAGCGACATTCTCGAACGCTATTCCATGTTCGGCGGCGCCAGTCTCAACAGCAAAATGGACCTCGATGCCTTTGCGATCTTTGAGGTGCGCCGCTTCAAGCCCACCCTGTTTCTGGAACTATACGCATTCACACGGCATGTGGATCGTGATATTGAGGTCATCGAGGATTATCCGGAAAAAACCAGGGTCGGTCTGGGATTCAATATCCTCGAAGCCGATCTTGGCGCCCAGTTCAGTCCCGCCGACGGCCAGACGCTCCGCGGCGCCTTTGTGCACAGCCGCTACATCAGCAAAATTGACGACTTTTTCTTCAAGGGTATCAAATGGGTGTCACCGCAGAACACCTACTATATTGGCAACCAGTTCGTGGTCACCTGGAATCTGGATCAGGTCGCACGCAGCTCCACGTCGGAGATCAATCCGCGGGTGGGCCAGAAGCTGGATGTGCGCTATTCCCTGGAATTCAATCAATTTTTCAAGGATTATGCCACGGACAACAGCTATGGCACACCGCAGGAAATATACAACCACTACAACTATAACCGGCTCGAGATGAACTGGAATCTCTATCTGCCAGCGCCGTGGGCGCGGCAGCATGCGCTGGCTTCGCATATCCACGCCGGCTGGATCGACCGGCCGGTCGATGATTTCTTCAACTTTTTTGCCGGAGGCCTTCCGGGCTTGCGGGGCTATCCCTATTATTCCATCGAAGGCCGCAAGTTGCTCATGGGCCGTTTCAGCTACCGGCTGCCGATTCTGCGCAGCTGGCAGAAACGCATTTTTCATGTCACCGGCAATCACCTCTATGCCGGCGCCTTCTTCGATTATGGCAATGCCTTTAATGAAGACAAGGTGGACCTTGACCAGTTCAAGAAGGATGCAGGACTCACCCTGCGGGTGCAGGCATTTTCATTTTATGGATTTCCGACTGCCTTGCAGCTTGAGGCGGCCTATGGCATGGATCGCGTGGAGAATGCCGGTGTCAGGTACGGCCATGAATGGCGCTATTATGCCATGCTTTTATTTGATTTCATTGAATAATCTATATCAATTTCGCGAGAGGGAGGCTGTTGATCTGTTGCTACCAACCCACATCACCGCAACCAACAACCCATCGAACCGAAAGGAGTGACAGATGAAAAAAATCCTGCTTTTTGCCGTGCTCATTGCCGTGGGCAGCGCCGGCGCGACAGATTGGGAGACGTTCATGCGCGAGACGCCCCGGACGGCTTTTTCTCTTCAGGACACGATTTATGAAGAGGGAGAAGACGGGGAGTATTACGAAGAGGTGATGCCGAAATCGGTCGGCAAGGCGCTCATATTCTCCTCGGTGATTCCGGGATCGGGCCAGCTCTATGCGGGTTCGTATCTGAAATCCGTTGGTTTTCTCGCCATCGAAGCGGCCAGCTGGTACTTCTACTCCAAGTACACCAGGGATGGCCGGGATATCGAAGACGAATTTGAAACCTACGCGGACACCTATTGGAGTGAAGACAAGTATTGGGATTGGATCGCCCACCAATCCGGCATTTCCCGTAACGACTTGACTGCATTGCGAAACTGGGAACACGATGCCTTCAGTCACGGCCTGCACGAGCAGAAGGATCAGCAGTATTATGAGATGATCGGCAAATACGATCAATTCAATTATGGCTGGTCTGACACCGATGCCAGCCTCATCGCCAAAGACATCCCGTATTGGCGCGACAATCCATCCACCAAGCGGCTCTATTACGAAACACGGCGGGATGCCAGCAATAAAGCTTTCAAGAGCGCCACAACCAGCGTCACAGCCGCCATCCTGAATCACATTGTCAGTGCCCTGGATGCCGCCTACACGGTCAATCGTAATAATAAAAGCATTGCGGAAGCGACGCTGTATTTCGAACCCAAGAGGATGGAGTCGCGCACTTATACCGCCCTAACCCTTCGCGTGGATTGGTAAACAAACATGAAGAGCGTGCAGTTTTCAATAATTATCCTCCTTATGAGTCTGATTTCCACCCAGGCCGGTGAAACCGGCCTGGTGCTGGAGCATTTTTTTCCGGTCCGTCCAGCGCTGATTGCAGAGGTGGCAGCAGCGCCGGCGCTGCCGCTGCAGACTTTTAGTGAACCCAAATCCAAAGGCAAAGCCTTTTTGATGTCGCTGCTGCTGCCGGGCTTGGGCGAACGCTATTGCGGCGCTGCGCGCAAATCAGAGCTGTTCATGGGGACGGAAATTGCCTTGTGGCTGGGTTATGCCGGATTTATCACCTATCGCGAGTGGCGCGAGGATGAATATCACAGCTATGCCGTTGCGCATGCCGGCGTCGATCCAGCGGGCAAAACAGAGACCTATTATATCGATATCAGCAATTATGCCGATATCGACGCCTACAATGCCGCCAAACTGCGGCAGCGCAATCTGGCGGATTACTATAAAGACGTGGATGCCAATTATTGGAAATGGGAATCGGATGCGCATCGCGTCCGCTTCGACCAGATGCGGCTCTCCGCAGCGCGCGCCGATAACCGCGCGACCTTTGTGCTGGGCGCCATTTTTGCCAACCATCTGATCAGCGCCATTGACGCGGTCTGGAGCGTGCACCGGCACAACAGCAAACTGGCGCAACGCCTGGATTGGGATATGCGTTTGGGAGACGGGATGATTCAACCCAAAGTTAGTTTTTCCCTGCAGGTCAGGTTGTGAGAAAATGAGGTTAAGAGGGGGGGATCACCCCGATGCCCCCCGGTATCCCCACCCATGTCATTCTGCAAGAATCTTTTAGGGCCAGCGACCGGAATTGCCTGTCTGTGATGGACCTGCGGGCAGCGCGCCTGAGTGTCGCTTGGCTAAAAGATACTTTCTGCACACCAGAATATTATTACGGCTTGAATTCCCCCGTCTCGACCCACTCGCTCTTGAGAATCGACCACCAATCGATGGCCAATCCTTTCAGAACGTACTCATAGGGCAGGTAGCCAAATCCTTCCTGCCCCCATTCGCTGCCCCAGGAATTGCGAATGAGCAGAGCGCCTTTGCATTTGATGCCATTTTGATTGCTGTTCACGATCTCCAGCTTGTCATCATAGCCAACGGCCATGATGGCATGTCCGCCGAGGATTTTTTCGCCGGCGGTGGGGTAGGGGATGAGCCCGGTCTCGCTGGCCTGATAAATCGAATTAAAGACTGTGAATCCGAACATGGCGGGCAGACCGGAAGCGAGATTGGTTTTGATCGATTTCAAGAGGTCCGTTTTGGAGATGCCGGCAGCATCGAGACGGTAATAATTGATGGCCTGATAATTCTGGGCAAAGGCGTAGCAAAAGGCGGGAGGTTCTTTGTCGAAGTCTTTTTCTTCGTAGGGCCAATACTCTTCCGGGGGAACGCCGAAGAGCACCAGGGCGCCCATGGTGGTGCGGATGAAGGCGCCAATGTCGCCTTTCTGCTGCATCATATTCCGCGTTACTTTATACAAGAAGAGCCGTGAAACATCCATGTATTTGCCATTGGCGCGCTTGGCAAAATATTCGACCATGCCGGCGCCGGCCTGGGCTGTGCACGAACCCAGCTGCCCTTGATCTTCCACCGGTGAGCAGAATTCGCGCAGGTCAACCTGAGCGGGGATCGTTTTTTTACGTTTTTTCATCAGCCCCATTTTTTCTAACATGGGATAGATATTGGCGTGTTCAGGCGTGTAATCACGAAAGTCGGGATAGTCCGGCAACCAGCCCATGGAATAAGCTTTAATCGCCATACGGAGTCCTCCTTGGTGAATGGTGCGAAGATGGATCAGATGATCAGTGTAACGGCTGTATAAACCGCCAACATAACCAGGATCACCGCGGTAACCACGAGTATTTTTTCAAAGGTTTTTTGCTCGAATTGATGATGATATTTTGATACATAGCGGCAGAGCAGGAAATACCAGATGGCGGTCCCCGCGCCGCACATGAGGGCGAAAATCAGGCCATTCCATTCCAGCGGTGAAATGAGTTTATGTGCCGTGACGGTTCCGCCCACGGCAATCCAGAACATATACAGCCCCGGATTGGCGATGTAGAGAAGCAGAGCGCCGATGATGGGCCTGGGGGCGGTGGTCATTTTGCTCTGGGATTCTTTTTTGTGAATGCTGCAGTGTTTGGCTTGATAAAACAGGCGTCCGGCGAGAAGAAGGATGATGATGATGCCAAGAATTTTTATGGTGGGTAATAATTCTTCAATGCTGGTCGTCAATTCGTGCATGCCGGTGATGGCGATCATGCAAAAGACGACATCCAGAAAAGCAGCGGTCAGACCCACCAAAAAGCCATGCAGAAAATCCCGTCTGAGCGTCTGCGTGATGGCAAAGACATTGATCGGGCCGATGGGGATGGCCGCGATAAAGCCGACGAACAACGCTATGAGTATATACATACGTCCTTGTACTCACCAATAGTGACAAACCCAACCCCCGCACCCAAGTACTGACGCTGTTCAAAGAGTATCTTCAGAGCCGGCAATATTTGAAAACACTTTTTGAACGGCACCAATCTACGCAAGGAAAATACAAATAGTTAGCTAAAATGCCAAGGTTTATTTTTTATAAAAATAAATAACGGCAAATGAACACCGTGCCGAGAATGCCCGCCAAATCAGCTATCAAACCCACCCAGATCGCGCTTCTGATTTTTTTGATCTGCACCGCGCCAAAATAAACCGCCACCACGTAGAAGGTGGTTTCCGAGCAGCCATAAATGGTTGATGCCATGCGGCCGATGAATGAATCCGGCCCATGCGCTTTTAACAGCTCGGTGATGATGCCCAATGAGCCGCTGCCGGAGAGCGGACGCATCAGGGCAGCAGGCAGGACTTCCGCGGGCATGCCGATCAGATTGGTCAGGGGGGTGAGGAGATAGACAAAAAAGTCCATGGCGCCGGAGGCGCGGAACATGCCGATGGCGACCAGGATGGCGACCAGAAACGGTATGATGCGTACGGCCACCTGGAATCCTTCTTTGGCGCCTTCGACAAAAGTTTCGTATACTTTAACTTTTTTTATCAAGCCGAAAATGGGAATGATGAACAGCAAGATCGGTATGGCCCAGGTCGATATGAGGGTGACCGCCTTGCGGAAAGTATCCGCCGGAATTTGCGCGGCCAAAAGCCCCATCACTCCGGCCTGGACGGCGATGATGATCGCGGCGATGATGGCGGCGGCGATCACAAAGGCCCGCCACGCCGCCAGCACCCTGGTTTTGAATACCTGCCATCCCGCTTCCAACGTCAGAAATGTTTTGGCGGCCAATACGCCAAAAATCGTGGCCATGGTGGAGGCGAAAATCGTTGTGCCGATGATCTCTGTGGGATTGGCCGATCCCATGCTGGCGCGCACGGCAATCACTGTCATCGGTATCAGCGTGATGCTGCCGGTATTCAAGGCCAGAAAAGTGATCATGGCATCGCTGGCGGTGTCTTTTTTGTCGTTGAGCGATTGCAGCTCTTCCATGGCCTTGAGTCCCATGGGCGTGGCTGCATTGCTCAATCCCAACCAGTTGGCCGAGACATTCAAAAGTATGGCGCCGATGGCCGGATGCTCCGCCGGAATGTCGGGGAAAAGCCGCTTGCTGATGGGTTTGATGGCCCGGGCCAGCACTCTGACCAGACCTGCGTCCTGGGCAATTTTCATGACCCCCAGCCACATGGTCATGATACCGATCAACCCCAGGGCTATATTGACCGCCGTACTGGCTGAATCCAGAGCTCCTTTGGTGACCGCATCGATGTTGCCTTTAAGGGCGCCCACAATAAAGGCGATGGCAACCAGACCAAGCCAGACATAGTTCATCATACCGCTGTGTCCCTTTTATTCGGATTTCCGGTGACTTAATCCCTGAAATTAATACTTTTCAACTTTAATGCAAGAGAAATATCAGCAATGTGTTATTTATTTTTCGTGGTTTAAAATGCGTGCCCCTGCTTTTTCAGCTGTTCTTTTTAATAACCGCCGGACGCCTCGACATCGATCAGTTGTTTTTATTGGGATTATCGTGCAAACAGGGATGCGAATTTCAGCCTCGACAGATAGACTGCAATCGATGCTGTTTTTATTTTTTACTGTTTTTCTCTGCATCTCTGCATTCCCGGCGGTGAATAATTCAGGTCAAGAAAAAAACTTGTTTCCTGAGGCATTAGTTTGTATATTTACTCTCGAATTAAGTACGGTGAGTAGTAATACTCAATGGTCTGAACATGGAGGTAACAATGAAGACTAAAGTTGATCCCGATCTCTGTACTGGGTGTGAACTATGTTGCGATACCTGCCCGGATGTATTCCAGATGAAGGGCGATGTAGCAGTGGCAATTGAAGGACCGGTGCCAGCAGATATGGAAGACCTGGTGCGCGAAGCGGCAGATTCTTGTCCGGCTGAGGCGATTGCTGTAGAATAACCTGCGGCAATACACAAAAATTTATTTTTACGAGCTGGCTCTGCGGAACCAGCTTTTTTTTTGCCAGCTTGATTTCTTGATCTGGATTATGTATATTGCACAAATCACCTTGCTTCCCCTTAACAATGTGCCGGAGTCGATGGCATGAAAAGCTGTTGACATGTACGGATCTGTAATGGAATTCCGCGAATTTTTATTCACTCAAAGAGAGAAATTGAAACCATGAGAACAACTCTGATCCGGTCCTTGTGTGTTTTTTATTCCATCTGCACAGCCGTCGCCACTGCATCCGGTTTGTCCGCTGACTTGGTCCTGCTCAACGCAAAGGTGTGGACGGTCGACAAGGCGCAACCAACCGCACAGGCGGTTGCCATCCGCGGAGACCGCATCGTGGCTGTTGGCAGCGATGCGGAGGTGCTGACACTGATTGGCCCGGATACCCGAAAACTGGATCTGCGCGGAAAATTGCTCCTGCCCGGATTTATTGATGGGCATGCTCATTTTATCAGCGGCGGCTTTCAACTTTTGGGCATCGATCTGAGACCGGCCAGGAATGAGCAGGCGTTTATCGATCGCATCAAGGAGCATGTGCGCCGCTATCCCGGCCGCTGGATCACGGGCGGCGACTGGGATCACGAAAGCTGGCCGGGCGCGCGTCTGCCCCACAAGGCGCTGATCGATTCCATCACGCAGGATACGCCGGTCTTTGTGTCGCGTCTGGATGGCCACATGGCGTTGGCCAATTCGGCGGCGCTCGAGGCCGCGGGCATCAATCGCAATTCCCCGGATCCGCCCGGAGGCGCCATTGTCCGCGATCCGGCGACCGGCGAGCCAACCGGTATTCTCAAGGATGAGGCCATGAACGCCGTCTATGCCCTGGTTCCCGATGCCAGCGAAACGGAAGTGATGGAAGCAGCTCGCGCCGCACTGGAATTGGCACGACAATGCGGTGTCACCAGTATTCAGGATATCAGTTCAGGCCGGGATGTGGCCATCTATCAAAAACTCCTGGAAAATGGCGAACTCAGCGCCCGCATAGACTGCCGCTTGCCGATTCATCAACATGAACAGCTCGCAGCCCTCGGCATTCACGCCCGGTTTGGCAATGACATGATCCAGATCGGCGCCCTCAAAGCGTTTGCCGACGGTTCCCTGGGATCATCGACCGCCCTTTTTCTCGCTCCTTATGACGGGACAAATGATGTCTACGGGTTGCCCATGGATCTCCTTCTCGACGGACGCATGCAAAAATGGTGTCTGGAAGCGGATCTCAATGGCCTGCAGCTTTCCGTCCACGCCATTGGCGACAGCGCCAACCGCTATATGCTCGATCTCTTTGAAAAATGCGTCCGTGAGAATCCCCGGCGCGACCGCCGTTTTCGTCTCGAACATGCCCAGCATATTGCCGCCGCCGACATCGCCCGTTTTGCCGAGATGGGCGTCATCGCATCGGTGCAGCCCTATCATACCATCGATGACGGCCGCTGGGCCCACAAGCGCATCGGCAGAGATCGCTGCCGTGAAGCTTATCCGTTCCGCTCGTTTCTGGACCAGGGCGTGAAAGTCTGCTTTGGCACCGACTGGACCGTGGCGCCCATGAATCCCTTGTGGACCATTTACGGCGCCGTGACGCGGCGCACGCTGGATGGCCTGAACCCGGGCGGCTGGATTCCGCAAGAGAAAATCAGCGTGGCCGAGGCCATCGAGTGCTATACCATCAACTGCGCGTATGCCACCTATGAGGAAAACTGCAAAGGCATGATCAAGACAGGTTATCTGGCTGATCTCGTGGTTCTCTCCGACGATATTCTCACCATCGCCCCCGAAAAAATATGGGATGTGCAGGTTGATTGCACCATCCTGGGGGGCGTGGTGGTGTACGAACGTCCCGCCACGGCCAAAATGCCGGGCCGGTGATCATGCGGGAATCCACTCTGCATCGATGGATGATCTGGCTGGCCCTGTTGCTGATCCTGCCGCTGGCGACCTATACGATAGTCCAGATCATGCAGCGAAATAGCCACAAGGAGATGATCGCGTCCATTTACGGTCAGCAACTGGACGGCATCCTTTTTTCGGTCAACCAGTACGCCTGGGATCAGTTCACGGGCTGGTCGACGGAATTGCCCGGCGCCCTGCAATCCCCCTCTCTCGATCGCGCTGCGGCCGCCATGCTGCAAAAATATCCGGTGCTCAAGGGCGTCTTTTTTCATGCAGTGGACGATTCCTGGAAATTCAGGGTGAGCGACCCTGAGATCCCTGCCTCGCGCATCTCGTCGATAAAAGAACTGATTGAAAACACCGAACGCGATTCGGCCAGCCAACTGCTGCGCCTGGCACGGCGCGCACAACAGGGATTGCTCTACCCGGTGCGCGTACGCTCGGACCGGACGGATGAAGCGGGCGGCATTTTTTTTATGTTGCCGCAGAGTCAGAGCGCAAATGTCAAAAATAATTCCTTGGCGACGCTATCCTTGTGGCTGGATCTGGATGCCTTCGTGCAACAGATGGTGACGTACAAACTGCTGCAAGCCGAATCATCGCGCTTTTCATTTCTGATTCGGGACACGGACACCGGGCGCATTCTTTATCGCACGGCAGCGGACTCCAGCGCTGGCTATGAGAAAGAGGCGACGTTGTGGATTTTGCCGCAAGTCAGCGTGTCGATTAAAATGCAGGGTATGACGCTGGCGGCGATGGCAGATCGGCAAACCGCCCGCAACCTGCTCTTTCTCGGCCTGGTCAATGCCCTGATCCTGGTGACGCTCTTTTTCCTGGCGCGCACCCTGGTACGCGAGTATGCGCTGTCGCGCATAAAAACCGATTTTGTCGCCAATGTCTCCCATGAGCTGCGCACACCGCTGGCGCTGATACGCATGTATGCGGAGACCCTGGAGATGGGCCGCGTGCGCACGGCTGACAAGAGGCAGCGATATTATCGCATCATCATGAACGAGAGCAACCGCCTCACCCAATTGATCAACAATATTCTGGATTTTTCCAGGATCGAGTCCGGCAAGATATCCTTTCACCTGGTCCCTGAAGATGTGAGCCGGATGGTGGAAGAGACCCTGGAGATGTACCGTTCTCATCTTGAGCAGAAGGGCTTTGCCGTACAATCCGGCGTGGAACCGGAAATTCCGGCCATTCTCATGGACCGTCAAGCCATGATGCGCGCGCTCATCAACCTGCTGGACAATGCCATGAAATTCAGCGGGGAGGAGAAAAAGATCAGCGTGCGCGTGTTAACAAAAGCAAATACCGTGCGCATCGAGGTGGAGGATTTCGGAATCGGCATTCCGGAGAAAGAACTGAAGAGGATATTCGAAAAATTTTATCGCGTCGAGAGCAGCCTGGTTCATAACACCAAGGGCAGCGGCATCGGGCTGGCGCTCGTGGCGCATATCATGGCGGCCCATGGCGGACGCGTCGAGGTGCAGAGCCTCGTCGGCAAAGGCAGCACTTTTTCACTGGTACTTCCAGTGGTCAGCGTACACAACTCTGAGTGAATCTGAGGATGATATGGCAAAAATATTGATTGTCGAAGATGAACGCGACATGGCCGAAGGCTTGAAAGATAATTTCGAGTTTGACGGTCATGAAGTGGTGTTGGCTGCTGACGGCGAATCCGGCATGGAGATGGCCCTGTCGCCGGAATTTCAGCTGATCCTGCTCGATGTCATGTTGCCGAAAAAATCGGGGTTGGACATTTGCCGCGACCTTCGCGCCAGGGGCGTTAAAACGCCGATTATCATGTTGACAGCGCGCGGGCAGGAGATCGACAAGGTGCTCGGCCTGGAGCTGGGCGCGGATGATTATATCACCAAGCCCTTCAGCGTGCGGGAATTGCTGGCGCGGGTCAAGGCGGTGCTGCGCCGTTCGCCGGCCGGCGCCGCCTCCGCGGCGGAAAGCGTGCACATAGGCTGTCTGGAAATCAATTTTGCCCACTACACGGCGCGGGATCAGCAAGGCGAAGTGGAGATGACGCACAAAGAATTTGAAATTGTGAAGTATCTGTACGAGCACGCCGGTCAGACCATCAGCCGCGACCAGCTGCTGGAGGATGTCTGGGGATATGATGCGGCGCCCACCAGCCGCACCATTGACAATCATATCCTCAAATTGCGCAAAAAGATCGAAACCGATCCGGATCATCCGCGTCATATATTAACCGTACACGGGATCGGCTATAAATATGTGATCTAGGGTGCGCCTCAGCGCACCCTGATTTTAATGGTTGCAATAATGGGCGAAAACTCGCGCGTATTCTTTTCTGCACTTTGATTTTTAAGTTTGCCATAAGTGGCAAAAGCTGCGCAGCAATAATCACTCAATGCCAGCAGCCCGCATCTTTTTTTGCATTTCCTGATTTTCCTTGCGCAGTTCTTTGACCGCTTCAAGAAGAATGACACCAATTCTATCATAGGCCACGCCCTTGTAGCCCGCCTGATCGGTGGTTACCAGTTCCGGGAATTCTTTTTCCAACTGCTGTGCAATCACACCGATCTGAGTGCGGCCGTTAAAATTCCGCTCGGAGAATGCCTCCTGCCGCCAATTGAAAGAGACCCCCTGGAGGCGGTCGATACGCTCCAGAACATTATCCAGTGGTTTGATGTCTTTTTTGAAGCGTTCATCAGATCCGCTGATGAACTGGCCGCTGGCATAGCCATCACCCTGCACAAATAACATATATGCGCCCGGATTTGTGGCGCCTATGCCGACAGAGCCGCCAAAATAGCTTTTTGCGCCATCGAAAAAGCCCGCGAATGCTTTTGGATATGGGCCGCCGTCACTGACCCCATTTCTGTCGACCAGGCCATAGCTTGACGCTATATATCCCAGCGTTGACGGGTAGAGATCCATAATACCTTTGGCATCAATTCTTCCAGATACACCCCATACATCCATATGATCGTTATGGACCGCCCCAGCGCCCAAATCTCCACTCGCCAGGGTCGCTGTTCCGGAACCATTGAGCAAACGCCCCTGCGTACCTATGTGAATCGAAGTCGCGCTTGCATCTCCTGGCGGGATGACAGCCGCTGAAACGCCCATTACCCCCCTGTCATTGGTTGCATCCATTATATCGACACGGATACCAGCTCGATTGCGCAAGCTGCCTCCGTACCAACCGCCATCCGGAAAATCAAAAACCCCGGCATGGCCCACAACTGTGAGATTGGCGGTGGGATAGGTGGTTCCAATACCAATGGCATGGCTGAAATAGCTTTTCGCGCCACCGGTGACTCTCAGGGCATAGTCGTCATCGGAAATTTGCGCACTGCTGAAAAGTCCTGCTGTTCTGATATAACCCGCCGGAAATTGCCCGGCTGCGTCGTCTTGAATGCTGCCGACAGTGCCGGCGATGAGTCCCAGATAATCGGATTGATAGCCCAGGGAGCCCCCGCTGACTTGAAGTGCATCATGGCCAGGTGTCAGGGTCAGGGCACCCTGGATTGCGATGCGATGAGCGTTGCCGTCAACGGTTCGCGCAGTGGTCTTTATTAGATTGGCGCTGAAGATGATGTTGCTCTTGTCATCGGTATTCTGCGGCATGTCCTGATCGCTCGCAACCAAAGCAGCATGAGAAATGTAGCTGCGCATGGGCAAGGCTGCCAGAGACGTCCCTTCAATGCGCACCTTGGCATCCGGCGCTGTCAAGCCAACGCCGACGTTTCCCTGGACGGTCAAGCCATTGGCGGGTGCTGCCAAAGCTGAAAAAGTGGCACCGATGGCCAGATTGCCCGCAATATTGGTCTTGTTGGGTGTCAGTGTGGTACCGACGCCGACATTTCCATTCGGACTCACCTGCATGAACACTTCTGTGCCCGGAGAATTCTTGACCTGCATCTGGGCAAAAGAAGCGGTCACGGCAACAAATAGGAAACAGAGAGCGAACATTTTGCTTGAGCCGGAAAGAAGTCTGCTGTAAATTCGATCCATCATTAGCTCCTTTGTTAGAGTTCAATAACTACTGCACACATTAGATAACAAGTCTTCCGGTGATTTTATTGGAATCGAGCACCTTTAGTCATTCTGCAATTTTTGTACCGTCCTGATCCTTTTGCGACATTATTCTTGTTCATAACTTCATAATTAACAATTTTAAAAAATATTGATATAGCGTAATGAAGCTTGCTAATTTCTATATGAAAAAAAATGTCATAATTATATTACCCTATGTAATCATTTTGTGTCAACTCGCCGGAGCCGTTCCACAGGAGAGTCGCTCGATCGATGGCATCCCATGACAGGTTAGCCACTATGATTTAACCCGGCATATCCACCAGGACTCTGAAAAGTCTTGCTTTTATGTATTAATTGGCTATCTTTAAAATAAGCAGTTATTTTATTGACCGAGGACCCCAATGCAGTCCTGTTTGCTCTCTGTTACTTCTTGGGCTGTTGGCCAGCTGCGCCCGACGCTACGCATGAAAGCAGGTCCGCAACTCGCAGCACTCATCACCCTGGTTTTCGCACTCTCGCTATACGGGCCGGATACCTGGCAATCGGCTTCCGAGGACGCGAGTGCCGCACTTTATGCGCGCGTGCGCGGGGAAAGGACGCTGGATGATCGCCTTTTGTTTGTCGACATCTCCGCTGAGGATATCCGCGATCTGGGTGGATGGCCGATCACGCGCGATTACTATGGCTATTTTCTTTACGCCCTTTCCAGTCACCAGCCGCGTCTCGTGGTCTTTGATATCCTCATGGAACAGCCACGCCCCGATTATCCTGAATATGACCGGCTCTTTGCCGAATACCTCGAAACCAGCACACCGGTTATGTTACCCATGGCCTTTGCGCGATTCACGCCGCCTTCGCATCCGAATGGTTATTTTACCGGTGATGACCCTGGATGGCCTCACCCGGCCTTGCTCGAAAGAGTGAGCGGTTGCGGATTCAGCAATGTGCCGGCCAGCAGCGCCCTGTCGCGGCTGCCACTGGTGGCGATGGATCTGGATTCCATGCGATTGTCTTTAGCCGCGGAAGTTGCACGGCAGTACTGGGGAGGCCATCCTTTCCTTCTTCAGCCCGGCCTGCTTGTTTTCGAGGATGACGATGGAAACCGCCATGCCATCGCACTCGATGCCAAGGGACAGCTTCGACTCAACCACTTTGGCGGCCGCCGCCTGCAACGGCTGGGGTTCGTCGCGGCCCTGCAACAACTGCGCGAACATCCCGAAAACCTGGATCTCAAAAACCGCATCGTCTTCGTGGGCGTCACCGCGCCAGGCGTTGCCGTCAGCAAAACCACCGCCTTGAATCCTGTGCTCCCGGCCGCACTGCTGCAATTAACCGCGGTCGACAATCTGTTGCAGGGCAGCGAACTTGTTCCATTGCCCCGGTGGCTGCAGGTGCTGCTCCTGGTGTTATTCTGCCTGTCTTTGGTTTTCTGCCTTCAGCGTTTTTCTGCATTTCACGGCGCAGTGATCTTCATCGCCGCGCTTCTGCTCTCCGTCCTGCTGGGGCAGGTGCTGTTCCAATGGCACTGGATATGGCCGCTCTTTTCGCCGCTTGCCGCCATGGTGCTGTCAGGCTCTGTTTTGCTCATCCACAAGACCGGGCTGCAGCGCGCCAGGACGGAAGAATTACACGCATGCCTTCAGGAAGAAATCCGCGTGAAAGCGGCAGCTTTGCAGGAAGCACAACGTCAACTCGACAGCTTGCAATCCCGGCTGCTTGACGATACGGCGTCTGCGGATGATCCGGCGCTACAGCGTTTGCTGGAAAAAGAGCGGGCTGTTGCCGAGATGAAAAACCGTCTGGAAGATTTGCAGGCGGCACTTCAGCCCGGTTCGCAACGGCAAGAATCAAAATACGATATCGTCTACAGCAGCAACAGTCCCATGGCGGATGTCCTGCACACCATTGAATTGCTCTCTCCATCGGACATTTCCGTGATCATTGAGGGAGAGACCGGCACTGGCAAGGAGATGGTTGCGCGCGCCATTCATCGCGCCGGGAAGCGCAGTGCAGCGCCCTTTCTGGCCGTCAACTGCGGTGCGCTTGCGGAAACCTTGCTGGAGAGTGAGCTGTTTGGCCATGAGAAGGGGAGCTTTACCGGGGCGATCGCCCGGCGGCGTGGCCTGTTCGAACTGGCTGACACCGGAACGCTGTTCCTGGATGAAATCAGCGAAACGTCGCCCGCATTTCAGGCCAAACTGCTGCGGGTCCTGCAGGACAAGGTGGTTCAGCGATTGGGCGGCGAGACGCCCTTTTCTGTGGATGTCCGTATCATCGCCGCCAGCAACCGCGACTTGAAGCAGCTTGTGGAGGAGGAAAAATTCCGCATGGATCTGTTTTATCGCCTCAACGGCATGACCATCGCGTTGCCCGCGTTGCGCGAGCGCTCCATGGATATTACGGTTTTGGCCCGCCATTTTCTCACTCAACTTGACTCAGAACGGCCGATGAACCTGTCTGAAGAGGCGCTGATCATTCTTATGGATTATTCATGGCCTGGTAATATCCGTGAACTGGATAATGTCCTGCGCAGGGCGGTATTGATGGCACGCGGCCGCAACCGCGACCTCATCGAAAAAGAGGATCTGCCCGGGAATCTGCTCGCAATAAAGAGGGATTCATCTGTTTACCTCTCCCTGGAAGAGCAGATACTGCATTCATTGCGCACCCTGGAATTTTCTCATACGGCCATCGCCCAAACCGCTCTGGCTCTGGGGGGACGCGATCGCGGCACTGTCACCGAATATTTTCGCGGACTATGCTTTGAATACCTCGTTGCTGAGAAATATTCTGTTCAGGACGCGGCCCGCGCCCTGGCTGGTACCGGAAAAAGTGAAACCGTCATGCGCGTTCGCAAAAAACTCCAGGCTTATGTCGATAATTTAAAGACGCACACCATGGCCTCCGTATCGCTCCCCTGCAAGGGCTTGCCCCGGAAGTATCATGCTGCTTTGCAGCTGGTGATACAGCATCTCGATGAAATTCGCTGACCTCATATTGCAGCCGATCGATCTGCGGAATATTTCCGCAATTACGATTTTTCCGCGCTTCAAGGCACTTGAGACAGGTGGCGGTTATTGAGATAAAAATAATAAAAACAATATTAAAATTGATGCGGCAAGATTGGCATGTTTATTGTCTATCCTCCAGCAGCGTGGCATTGCGTCACGCTGAATTCTAACATGGAGGATATATGATGAAACAAGGCGGTAAATGGTGCGTAGCCATATTCAGCATCTGGCTGTTTTCAGCCGCACCAACGATCAGGGCCTCTGAGCTCATCCGCTCGGCGGGCATCGGCCTGCGCAGCAGCTATTGGGCGATGCCCGGGGTGCAGAACCGGGTCGTGGCGCATTCATGCCACGGAGAAGACTGGGTGGACATCGGCGGCGCTGGCGGCCATCTCTATCTGCTCTCGCGCGCATCCGAGCGGCTGATTCTCGAGTTGAATTTTGGCAGCGTCGGATCCGTGCGCGGCGTCAACCGCTGGTACAACGATGACGATTTTGATTTCAGTGCCATCATTCCCATGACGATCGGCATTCGTTTTGTTCTGCTGCCGCTTGCCAGCGCCAGTGTGGCGCGCCCTTATCTCGCGGCCGGAACCGGACCCTATATCATCGCCAGGGCCTCTGTCCACGAATCGTGGGGCGAGAGTAAAGTGACCACCGAATGGGATGGACACCCGGGCGCGTACCTGGGGGCGGGGTTGGATTATCAGCTGGCCAGCTGGCTGGCACTCAATTTCGATGCGCGGCACCATTTTGTGCGCTTTGATGTGGATGATGACTATAGCAATTTTGAATACGGCATCGGCCTGCAATTCATGTGGGGCCGTTTCAAACGGTAATGTTTTACTGCAAAGGTCTGATTATGAAACGATTTATACTGTTGATCTGTCTCGCCGGTTTGGCTACGCATGTGCATGCGCAGGGAATCTCCCGCAGCCACGGTCTCGGATTCCGGCTCAGTTTCTGGAACATGGCGGATCAGACATTTCGTTTCAATCTGGATACAGCCCCCGCAGGCGGCAGTGTGGATCTGGCGGGCGTCGGTTTCTGGCTCAGCTATCATTCGCGCATTCAGCGCAACTGGTTCATGCAGTTCGATCTCGCTTCGGTGGCGACCATCCACAGCGAGTTCTTGACCGAAAACGAAGGTGATGCGGATGTATCCGCGGTGGTGCCGATTCTCCTCGGCGTACGCCACTATCCTTTCGCGGACAGGCTTCGAGGTTCCCTGCAACCCTATCTCGGCGCCGGTGCAGGACCCTATTGGGTGAGTCATTTTGATGTCCAGGAACGGGAGCGAACTGGCAACGTCACGGTGACTGGAACGAGTCAGGTTAACTATGGCGGTTATGTCTGCGCCGGTTCACACCTTCTTTTCACCAGTTGGCTGGCTTTGACGTTCGACGGCAAATATCACTTTGTGGAGTGGCGAAGCAAAGGCGCCTATAGCGGCCCGGAATTCGGACTCGGCTTGACCGTGATGTGGGGTAAAAGCCGGGAGATGTACCAGATCATGGGCACCAGGCTTATTGTGGAGAATCTTTATCCGGCTTATTATCAATTCTATAATACCTATCCCCTGGCTCTGGTCACCATCCGCAATCTCGCCGGTTATCCCATCGAAGTCAATGTGCGCAGCCACATCGACGGATATACGGCAAGGGACAAGGACAGCGGTTTTATCCGTCTCGAGCGCCATGAGACCAGGGATATCCCGGTCACGGTTATCTTTGGCCCGCAGCTGCTCAAGGTCGCTGGCCGGGCACCGGCTGTACTGGACTTGATGGTCGAAGGCCGCGCCGGCAATACTCTGCGCAAGACCCTGAGCGCTGAACTGGTCATCCATCATCGCAATGCCTGGGATGGCGATATGCAAAAGCTCAAGTACTTTGTCACTCCTGATGATGCGCAAATCATGCAGCAGATGCAGGCATGGATATCCCACGATTCCATTGGCACCAATGCCCTGGATGTTGCCAGGACGTTTTTTGATCAGCTCTCTGCGCACGGGTTGCGCTATCGCCATGATCCGAATATCCCCTTCTATCAGGATGAGCGGGTGCTCTCTCCCGTGGAGACACTTCAATCCGGCGGTGGTGATTGTGACGATCTGACGGTGTTGTGTGCTTCTTTCCTGGAGAGCGCCGGCATTCACACGGCGTTCGTCGAGGTCAAGGATCCCGATAAATCCACCGCGCATCTCTACCTGTTGTTTTCGACCGGTCTGACGCCGGAACAGGCGGAGACCATCAGCTCCAACGAAAAGCGCTATGTCATCCGTGAAAATCAGCGCGGAGAGTCGTTGCTGTGGATCCCTTTGGAATGTACGCTGCTGCAGACCGGTTTTGAAAATGCCTGGTTGTCGGGCGCCACACAGTACCTGAACGAGGCGGTTGTGCGAAATGGACTGGCCGACGGATGGGTGACCATCCACGATGTCGAATAACAGTCTTTGCAGACTGAAACCCGGAGTGTTTTTATGAAAATTCTGCGAGTTGTTTTTTTACTTCTGTTTGTATTCGCCATACAGCTTGTCGCGCAGCCTGCGGCCCGGATTTTGTCGCAGCATGGTTGTGTACTGGTGCGGCCTGGGCTGTCCGAGTCATGGCAGGAGGCGAAGGTTGGCATGGCGCTGGAATCATTCGATACCATTCTGACCACAGAAGATAGTGAAGTGCTCATTCAAACGCAGGATGGCGGCCGCTTGCGCATCGGCGCCAATATTATTCTCGATATATCCGATATCAAACGCCTCAGCGAACGGGAAATGTTTTTGTGGCTGGTGAGTCAAAAAATCGAACAGTTGCCAAAACGGCAGGATAAAACCCCGTTACGATTCGGCCAGATCACCTCGGTGCACGGAGAAGAAAAAACCGCTCAAACTGCACTCGCTGCAGAACGCCCGCGCCGCTGGCGTGCCGAAGTCAATGGGGCCGCGACACTGTTGGAGAATGCCTTTAACACCAACACCATCGTCAAATGTCACAAGATCCTGCGCCATTACCCGGAACAGAACGATTGCGGGGAGATACACTTTTATCTCGGCCGTGCTTTTGAGGCCATCCATCACACCGGTCAGGCGCTGGCAGCTTACCAGCAGGCGCTGCAGCGACTTGAAGTACAGGGTTGTGGTGCGCAAACGCACTCCGGACGGCGGCAGGAGATTGAGACCGCTGTGGCGCGGCTCAAACAATCCAGGATGATCCAATGAAAAGGATAAAGATATGAAACCACTCATTGCAGTACTTTTGCTCTCAGGCGTGATGCTTTTCAGCGCCTGTTGCATTGAAGATCCTTATGAAAATGTCGACAATACGCGGTTTACCGTCACAGACGATTTTTCCCGGGAATTTCCCGCCACTGAATATATATCTCTCGAGCTCAACGCCATCAACGGCCCCGTGGAAGTGATCGGCATACCCGGTGCCAAAACGGTGCGTATCTGGGGTGAAAAAAGCGTCTCGTCCGAGAGTTATGAGGATGCCGACGAGTACATGCAGGAACTTAAGGTGAGCATAAACCAGGATGGCGGCTGCATCAGAGTCCGCACCCAGCAACCTGAAAATACCCGCGGCCGCCAATATCGGATCGATTACAAGGTGCGTATTCCGGAGAACTATCCGGTCACGATCACCATGGTCAATGGCGAGGCTTACCTGGATAATCTCGGTAAAAGCCTCCATCTGGAGATGGTCAACGGCAATATCGTGCTCCGGAATGTCCGCGGTTCGGTCAACACAGGCATCACCAATGGCAATGTCGATGTTCAGATGGTGCTGCAACCGGACGACCGCTGCGATATCCGCGCTGTGAATGGAAAAATCCTGTTGTCCATTCCGCCTTCCACGTCGGCAACTGTGACGGCCACCTTAACAGTTGGCGCTATCTCGGTAAATAATCTCACATTCACTGCCATCGCGCGCACAATGACCACGCTTGATGGGGTCCTCGGCGAGGGCCAAGGTGTGATCAACCTGGGCACCGTGAACGGGAATATTGAGCTGAGAGGTGAATAGGCATTTGTAATAGCGGCGCTGAACTTCAGCCCCTCACGGGGTGGTTCAGACTTGCGCGATTCGCCGCGTCGCGCAACTGTCTTGCTGGGCCAGTGAGTATGCGGCGTGGTGCATATCTCGCATTCATCGAACGTATCAGGTCAGCGTTCATCAATGGGACAAGCCTTGTGCCGGCTTGTCCCTTTTTTATACGGCTGCCGCAGAAGCTATATTTCATCGTTTTACGCAATCTCTGATTTTATGCGTATTGTTAGCTATATGAAATGTTTTGCTGTGCTGCGTGTACGACAGCCAGAGCGCAGGCTTTATTCTCATCCGATCACAGACAGGGAGATCCAGACTCATGCAGATGAACTACATCCGCCGCGTTTTTTATATAGTTGCATTGTTCTTGACGATATTCGCCAGCCTCCATGCTCAACCCTGGCATACCCAGGTTCTTTATCATGATTTCCTCGATAATCCCAACTCGACCGCCCTGGGCAGCATGAAGAATACCGGAGGTGTCTTTGTGGCCGGTAAGGGCTGGCAGACCATCGCCAAGAACAATCAGTTGTTCATCACCCTGCCGGCCAATCTGCCGCTGGAGGGTTCCCTGGAGGTGGATGTCACCAATTTTGATCCGTGGTTTCAGAATGATGCAGTGGATTCTGACAAGCAGCACTGCATCAACTTGTGGTCGCGTCCCGAGGCGGATAAAAGCGTCTATGAAACTACCGCATCCTGGATCAATGTGCGAACCCAGCGGCATACCAGGTATTCAGCGGGAGAGGGACTGATTGGGTTCAAGCTTCTCACCCAGCCGTGCGGGATTGATTCGCGTCATGAGAATTACCTTATGCGCGATATGGATTGGGATCCATTAGAGACCTATACGTTCCGCATCATCTGGACCACAACCAATGCCTATATCTATGTCGATGGCGTGCACCGCGCAACCTTCCCCTTCTCAGGACAAATCGAACCATTCCGCTACATCTTTCTCGGTAAAGATAATTTGATTTACGGTTACGTCTGCATGGTCGGTCCTTGTTATTCAAACCTGACCATCTATGGACCGGATGGCAGTGTGCCGCCGCCACCGCCGCCTCCGCCACCACCTCCTCCGCCTGTCAGCAAGAATCTTTTTACGGACATCACCACATCTGCGGGTGCCGGTGGCTTTTCGGCGTCCGGGTATGGCCAGGGGCTCTCTTTTTCGGATGTGGATGCAGACGGGTATCTCGATCTGTTTGTCAGCAATGGTTCCACTTATGGTCCCATGCCGGATTTGTTGTACATCAACAATGGCAATAACACCTTTGATCAGGAAGCGGACCTGCGCGGCACCGGCAACAGTGGTTTGACCAAAGCAGTGGTTTCGGCGGATTTTAATGCAGACGGTTTTCCGGATGCCTTTTTTGCCAATGTCCCGCTCGCGTCCGGAGATCCCGGCGGTGTCAACACCCTGTACTTCAACAATGGTGAGGGCCTGTTCGTTGACGCCACAGCCTCCAATGGCATTTCAAATGTTCCGGTTACCACCAATGGCAGCGCAGCGTTCGATGCTGATCGGGATGGTGATCTGGATCTGTACGTTGCCAATGTCGGCGCCTTAAATGAACTCTATCTCAATGATGGGGCTGGCCATTTTTCCCTGAGCCAATGCGGGGCCGAAGGCCAGGTCGAAAACACCGCGCATTTCGGCCGTCAGGGTGTGACAACCGGTGACATTGACAACGACGGTGATATGGATGTGTATGTATGCCGACGCCAGGAGTCGACTCTGGCCGCGCCTAATTGGCTTTTCATCAACGATGGCACCGGGCATTTCAGCGAAGATGCAGCGAACCGTGGCGCGGATATCGGCGGCCGCTCCAGCGGCGCCACGCTTGCTGATATCGACAATGATGGCGATCTCGATCTCTTTGTCATCAATTATGCCATGACCAACAATGTGCTGCCGCAATTGGTCTTGCTCATCAATGATGGCACGGGGCATTTCTCGGATCGTACCTCCTCGCTTAATATCAAGGTGAGCGGCTACACCGTTTTTTGCGGCGATGTCGATAACGATGCGGATCTCGATCTGTTTGTGCTGCGCAACAATGAGAAAGAGCTTGGTACAAAACCGCAGCTTTATCTGAACAATGGATCGGGTGGCTTTGCGTTATTGGCTGAATCGGGCGTGGATGTTGCCTCGGCTGATTTTCGCGGCGGCGCTTTTGCGGATGTTGATAATGACGGCGATCTGGATGCCTATCTGACCAGCGCCAAGAGTCAGAATTATCTCCTGCGCAATGATTCGAAGGCCGGAAATCATTTCCTTAAAGTATTGTGCATCGGACCGCGGGGAGACTATGGCGGCATCGGCTCCAAAGTGACCCTCTACAGCGCGGGACACTATGGCGAGCACAGCGCCATCATCGGCCATCAGGAAGTCAACAGCCAATATGGCTATATGAGTCAGAGCCCCAGCTTGCTGCATTTTGGTCTGGGCGACAGGACCACCTGCGATCTGCGTGTGATCTTTTCAAGCGGCGACACGCTGGCCCTTCGTCAAGTGGGAGCAGATCAGGTCTATCGGGCGCGCTGTGAAATGCGCCGGTTGAGAGTCCAGCAAACTTCAGGGGATGCTCAATCGATGCACCCCGGCGCCGCATTCCCGCTGCCTTTTACGGTCAGTGTTTACGATGAAAGCGACCTGCCCGCAAACGGCATACCGGTTTTGTTTTCTGTAATGGCTGGAGACGGTCACCTCGATGGAGAAGTCATTCGCCAGGTGATGACCGGTCCGGATGGTGTGGCTGCGGTCCGCTGGACCGCCGGCCCCTATTGGGGGCCGGAAAATATCCTCCAGGCCACGGTAGTGCAGAACGGCCAGGAAATCGAAGGGACGCCCGTGAGGTGGTCCTTTGCGGCCCCTGCGGTGGACCCGGATTCCTCGACGCTGACGGCCACATCACCGGTTTCAGCGGACGGCGAGACCGCTGCGCTAATCACGGTGACGTTAAAAACGCCCGCCGGGCTGTCATGCGGCGCAGGGTATACCGTGAAATTATCAGTGCAGGGCAACGAGGCACAGCTGGTTCAATCGGACACGCTGACCGATGCGGCGGGCCGGATCCATGCGGCTCTGACCGCCACCTCTGCAGGTGAGAGAAAGATCACGGCTCTGGTGAAAGGCCTGGAGGTGACGCTCAGCGATACGGCCCTGGTCCAGTTCGACGCGAAAGAACCCAATCATCAACCGCAAATCCTCGGGTTCCATCCACCCCAATCCCAGGTCCCGGGATACTATGATCAGAGCCTCGATTTCAGCCTCTCTGAGGTTGTGGATGAGGATGGGGATTCGCTATTCTTTCGCTGGCTGGTCAATGGCGTCGAGAGATCGCTGGATCATGAAATGAGTTTCATCCCAACCGTTCCGGCTGGAAAAGATTACGAGGTGATTGCCTGGGTGAGCGATGGCGAGGATAGCACCTTCATACGGTGGCAAGTGGCGGTGACAGTGACCGGCCTTTGTGAAGAGCGGGGAAAACTGCCGAAAACACTGCGACTGCGGCAGAATTATCCGAATCCGTTCAATCCCGCCACGCAGATCGTGGTGGAGATTCCTGCGGCGCAAAATACCTCAGTGCGTATTTACAATGTTAAAGGCCAACGGGTTAGAATGCTGCAGGAAGGCCTCATGACGCCTGGCTATCATGCCCTGTACTGGGATGCCCGCAATGACGCCGGTCTTGCCGTGCCCAGCGGCGTCTACCATGCGGTGCTCAAGACAGAGGATGCCTGTCAGGTCATCCGCTTGTTGTTGATGAAGTGATCGTTGCGAATACCCCTGGATCGCACCGGGGTCCATACCCTGGTGCGGATCTTTCCGAGGGTTTCACCCGCAACACGGTGCCATACAGGGCCGAACCCCCTGAAGAACCCCTTCCCAGGGCTGGGAAGCCTCGACGATCCGCCTGTCAGCCTGGGCTATCACAGCACGCCGCTTCGTATGAATCGATTTTACCTCAACACCATTAATTTCTTGTGCGCCAGGATGCCTTCTGACCGCATCTGGCAAACGTACATCCCGCTTGGCACGGACTGCCCTGTTTCATTGCGCCCATCCCACACCAGGGCATGAGCCCCTTGTCCATACCTCTGTCGGGCGAGGGTTCGCACCCGTTGACCTTTCATATCATAAATCACCAGTTCGGCCATCGCTGCCTTGGGCATCTCAAATTCGATGCGGGTTTCCGCGTTGAAAGGATTGGGATAATTTTGCCGCAGCTTGATCACAGAAGGTATGGGCACGCGATTGCCCGATGCATCTACCTGTGTCACCGGAAGCGTCCCCGCATCGTACATGATCTGCCCGCCGACAATAGTCATCAAGGATGCTAGCACATTTGAGTCATCGACATTCATATTGTATAAATCGTGGGACCAGACGGTGAGATCGGCATATTTGCCCACTTCGATTGATCCTGTGGAGTCTTCCATGAAGGCGGCATAGGCGGATCCCATGGTGTGAATGCGCAAGGCCTCCGGCATGATGAGTTTTTCTTCGAGATTGAACGGTGTGCCGGTCGTGCTTTTGCGCAAGGTGGCGCCTTTGAAGGCCCATTTGGGTTCCTGATACGGAGAAGCAGGCACATCGCAACCAAAGGCGAGATGGATTCCCATGCCGAGCATGGATTTCAGCGGTAACAGAAGCGACATGGTGGCGGCATCGGTGAGTTTGGTGTAGCCGTCGCCATACCAGGTGATCCATTGGGGTTGGGTTGAGAGAATGATACTGTCACTTTTCATGCGTTGCAGAGCTGTTGCGGAGGGAAAGAGTCCATGTTCGATGCGATGCCGGGGATCGGGGCGCGGATAGGCTTTCATGGCTTCTTCAAATGCGGTTATGCTCATGTCAATGCCTTCATCACCGCCGACGTGAATGGCCACCTGGAGTCCGGTGTTGTGTAATTTTGTCACAATGCTGTTCAGTTCATCCTGGGAATGGTAGGGATAAGACAGTTGAGAGGCATAAAGGCTTTTGTCGTACATCAGCATGGTACGGGCTGCCAATCCACCATCCATCGCGAGCTTCCAGCCGATAAATTTCGCCATTTTGGAATTGGTGAATTTGGCTTTTTTAATCAATGAATCTGCCTGTTGCTCATAATCGAGATAGAGCATCATATAGAGGCGCACTTTGAGCTGTCCGCTGTCCGCGAATTGTTTGTAAAGCCAGATGTCACGGGTATTGCCGATGATCACGTCCTGAATCGAGGTGTACCCCGCTTCGAGGCAGAGATTCTGCCCGCGTTCAATGTCATCAAATTTCTGTTCATCGGTGCGGTCACCATACCCGGTTGCATGTTGGCCGACCATGTTTTCAGCCGGGTAGTGGGATAATATCCCGGTTGGCTGGCCGTGGCTGTCTTTCATGATCAGACTTCCCACGGGAGCGACCGTGTTGCTGTCGATGCCCGCGATATCCAGGGCCAAAGAGTTCACCACACTGTATTGCCCGCTGCTGTGTCGTGCATAGACCGGATTGTTCGGAGTAACGGTGTCCAGATCATAACGATCAACCGTTTCATCCGAATGTACCGTGAAACCTTGATTCGCAGAGACCCATTCCAGGGAATCAAGCGTTCTGGCATAGTCGCCAACCACCTGCAAAAACTCTGCCTTTGACGTAACCACAGGATGACGAATGTTGAGATAACCGGGCCAGAACTGGGCGCCATAATACATCAGATGATAATGCGAATCGATCAACCCGGGCGACACACATTTTCCCTGCAGATCGACGAACTTGCAATTGGGTTTGGCCAAGGCGTTGATGGTGAGGTTCGATCCAACTGCGATTATTTTGTCTCCATTTATTGCCACGGCTTGATAGATATGATCCTGGGCATCGACGGTGATCACTTTGCCATTGAAGAGGATCAGGTCAGCCTGCTCTGTGGCTGCTGCAAAGCACGCCGCCGTCATGAGGAGACAATGCAGGTACAACCAGGTGTTCGGTTTCATGGTGCCCTCCGATTCACTTGAGATGCAAAATACTAATTGCTTGATGTGTTGCGGGGTACTTGATGTACGATCCCGTTCCGATACCTTCAGTTTTTCATCTCTGGTTCAAGGGCATCCTGCCAAGAGTCCATAAGCGGTTCGTTGCAGATGTCTATGATATAAGTTAACGGCAAATTGAATGCAGCACAAGGAGTTTTTATTATGGACTTGCTTTTATTGGCTGTATTGGTTATAATACATTGATATGAAAGGAGAATCCTCTCATGCATCCTTTATTGAAAATCCTCACCAAGCTGTTTGCCGGGAAAAAACATATATTGAGCATAAGGCCAGCCCCATGGATTGGCCTTTTTTTATGTTGCCTGCTGTTCTCTTTGGGGTGTCCGGAGAAAAAGCCACCCACCGAAAGCGATCCCGGCGATGTGCCTGTCATTGATAACGACCCTGATCCTGATCCTGGTACTCCGGTGACCGGCTTTATCCATAATTTGGGGGTAACCTTTGCAGCCTGGGACCGCGGCACCGACCAGGCGGGTGATTTTACTTTCGTGGATGCGGAGCGTAAGGTATTCCGCGAATTTGGCGATCCGTTGACTAATTCCTCCAGTCAGCTGCCCTGCTTCGAATATCACCTGCCCAGAGAGGTGTCCATTCGCGCCATCACCAACGGCGTCATCGAACGCGCTGGACCGCATCCCAGCGGCGCGGATTACGAGATCGCCATGGTATGCAGCGATGACAAGAAATGGGAAATCATCTACTCGCATTTGTTGAACCTGCGCGTCGCTGCGGGCGACACCGTCCGCGCCGGCGATGTGCTCGGGAATCCCGGCGTGTGGACGCCTGCGCTCGGCCGTTTCGAAATCTCGGTCAATAAAATAAAGACGGTTACTTCCTATTGTCCCTTCTGTTATTTTGATGAAGCCACGACCCTGGTTTATCAAGCCAAAGTGGCGCAGCACATCAGCGAGATCGAAGCGTTTTTGGGAAATACGGCTTAGTATGATGAAGCCAGCCACGTCTATCCCGGCTGCATCAAGGAATCGATGAAGAACTATTAATAAATGGCTGCATTGAACAACAGGGTGGAAGATGCCAGGGCGTTGTGGCCATCGCCCGCCGTCCTGCGGGGATTTTGATCCCGGGAAAAACGTGAAATACTCCTGTTTGCATAATTACCACATTTTGTGCGCTTTCTCAATATTTTTATCACGATTATCATGTATCTATGAGTATGGCTAATTTGCATATACGCTATTATTATTCCCGGGCACACCATACCATCACGTTTATTCCATTCACATGCCTTTCAGTCCCACATTTGAGCCAAAATGATCACCACCGGCGGGTAACGAACCGTTAAGCCTCGGCAACCTAATCTGACGACATTCTATGCCCGCGCCGGCGCGATCCAGGATTCATTTTTAAGCAGATCATTGCAGTTTCTTTAAAATCGGGAGGACCAACCCATGAAGCATTGTCATGCAGCATTGCCCCGCAGACTTTTCGTTGCATTTGCAGTTGGGCTGATCATGTTTTTTCTGCCTCTCACGTCGTTCAGCCAGAGCACCTATTGCACGGCCAATTTTAAAGGTGATCCGACCTCCGGCTGCGCGCCCCTGAAGGTGGTGTTCACCGATCTCTCCATCGATGCAGCGGAGTGGAAATGGTATTTCCCGGGCGGTTTCCCTTCCAACGCCTCCGGCAAGGGGCCGCATACGGTCACCTACAACACACCCGGCACCTACGATGTGGAACTGGTCATCAAATGCAAACTGGGTGAAGACAGCGAGAAAAAATTCAAATACATCACCGTCAATAATTGTGATTGCCAGGCCAATTTTTATGGCACGCCCACCACGCTCTGCGCGGGAGAAAAAATCCGTTTTACGGACACGTCAGCCGGCGCGGCCTCGTGGCAGTGGACGTTTCCAGGGGGAAATCCCGCTTCGGCGACGGGCAAAGGCCCTCACGATATCCTCTACGCCACACCGGGTGAGTATGATGTCGAATTGAAAATATTGTGCAAGATCGGTTCCGACATTGAAAAGAAACTGAAATACATCAAGGTTCAGGACTGCAGGTGCGAAGCTGATTTCATGGGCGAACCGCGCGAGGGGTGTGCACCGTTGACCGTCAAGTTTTCCGATCTCTCCACCGGCGCGATCATGTGGTGGTGGGAATTCCCCGGCGGCATCCCCGCATCGGCAACCGGCGCCGGGCCGCATCTGGTCAAGTACAATGCGCCCGGAAAATATACCGTAGCCCTCAACATCGAATGCAAAAACGGCAAGGACTATATCAGCAAAAAGGAGTATGTGGAGGTAAAGAGTTGCTCGTTCGATCTGGGCGATGCGCCGAATTCCTACGGCACGACGCTGGCCGAAAACGGCGCCCGCCATATCATCAATCCGGAT
>CAUJEL010000115.1 GCA_963169875.1 Candidatus Zhuqueibacterota bacterium | reverse complement strand
AATCAGGATTATTCATAACCTTTCATAACCTTCGCAAGGTTAAGGAGTACGTGATATGCAGTTTGTCCTGCGATTGGATGAAGTTATTCGCAACAAAAAGAGTTTACTTTGCGTCGGCCTGGATACGGTTATGGAGAAGATGCCGGTGGCTCTGCGTAGCCAGCCGGATCCTCTGTTCGCTTTTAATAAGGCGATCATCGATGCGACTGCGCCGTATGCAGCCGCTTACAAGGTCAACACGGCTTTTTATGAGGCGTACGGGCTGGAGGGGTGGCGGGCGCTGGAGCGCACGTTCCGCTATCTGCCGGCCGATGTGATCAGGATAGCGGATGCCAAGCGCGGCGATATCGGCAATACGTCGAAAATGTACGCACGCGCGGTGTTCGAGCAACTGGGTGCGGATGCGGTCACAGTCAATCCATTGATGGGAACCGATTCGGTGCAGCCTTTTCTGGAACAGGAGGAAAAGGGCGTGTTCTTTCTCTGTCTGACTTCCAATGCCGGTTCGGCTGATTTCCAGCATTTCAGCGACGGGAAAGAAAAATTATATGAGCGCATTGCGCGGCAGGTGCAAAAGTGGAACGTCCGCGGCAACTGCGGCCTGGTGGCGGGTGCGACGCATCCGCAGGAGCTGGGGGCTTTGAGGAAATTGACGCCGGAGCTGCCATTCCTGATCCCCGGCATCGGCGCGCAGGGGGGCGATCTGGAACGTTCGGTGCGGCTGGGGACGGATGAAAATGGTTTACGGGCTATTTATAATTCGAGCCGGGCGATTTTATTTGCGAGCGACGGTGAGGAGTTTGCCGCGGCGGCCGGCCGGGCGGCGCAGGAGACGCAGCAGGCGCTGCAAAAGGCGAATGTAAAATGACTGATGGCGGATTGTCCCGCGCAGGGTAAAAGGTCCTTGCAAGGATGACAAAATATAAACAAAGCATAAAGAGGTGAAACCATGACCAACGAACAGGCGTTGACCCTTTTTCGCGAGAGCGGCGCGCTCCTGGAGGGCCATTTCCGCTTGACCTCGGGATTGCACAGTCCCAATTATTTCCAGTGCGCCAAGGTGTTGCAGTATCCCCGTCACGCCGAGACGTTCTGCAAGGATATTGCCGAGCGCTTCCGCGGTGAAAAAATCGATGTGGTGATATCGCCGGCCATTGGCGGTATTGTGGTGGGGCAGGAGGTGGCGCGGCTGTTGGGCTGCCGGGCGATCTTTGCGGAGCGCGAGAACGAGGTGATGACCCTGCGCCGCGGCTTTGAAATTCAGCCCGGTGAAAAATGCCTGGCTGTGGAGGATGTGGTCACCACCGGCGGATCGGTGAAAGAGGTGATCGCCCTGGCCCAGGCCGCGGGCGCTGACGTCAGGGGTGCGGCTTTTATCGTCGATCGCAGCTCCGGCCGGGCGCAGTTCGAGGTGCCATTTTTTGCGGCGTTGAAGATGGAGGTGGTGACGTACCAACCGGAAGCCTGCCCATTATGCAACCAGGGGATTCCGGTGGTCAAGCCCGGAAGCCGCAAGGTTTAAAATAAAAAAGCCCTGTCGAAAGACAGGGCTTTTTTATTATCCAAGATACTTGCGCAGCGGTTCGAGCCGCGAGCGGTGCCGCAGCCGGCGCAGCGCTTTTTCCTTGATCTGCCGGACGCGTTCGCGCGTCAGGGCAAAGTACTCGCCGATCTCTTCCAGGGTCAGAGGACGGTCTCCATCCAGGCCAAAATAGAGTTTCACTATTTCCGCTTCGCGCGGTTTGAGCGTGGAGAGAACCTTCTCTATTTCTTCCCGTAACGATGAACGCATCAGTGTGCCGTCTGGGGGCTCATAACGATCGCTTTCCAGGACATCCAGCAGGCTGTTGCCTTCATCCTCTTTAAAGGGTTCATCCAGAGAGAGGTGACGAGCTGACGTTTTGAGAACATCGGCGACCTCAAAGGAAGTCATTTCCATGCGGTCGGCAATTTCCTCCATGCTGGGTTCGCGGCCATACTCTTTCTCGAGCGCTTCGAGAGCGCGGCCAACTTTATTGATGGCGCCAACCCGGTTAAGCGGCAGACGGACAACACGGGATTGTTCCGCCAGTGCCTGTAAAATTGACTGCCGGATCCACCACACAGCATAGGAGATGAACTTGAAGCCACGGGTTTCATCAAACCGCTGTGCGGCTTTGATCAAACCCAGGTTGCCTTCACTGATCAAATCCTGCAGAGGCAAGCCCTGACCCTGGTATTCTTTGGCGACGCTGATCACAAAGCGCAAATTGGCTTTTACGAGCTTGTCTAAAGCTTCTTCGTCGCTCTTACGAATCCGGCGTGCCAGGGCAATTTCCTCTTCCGGGGGAAGCGGCGAGAATCCACCTATCTCTTCGAGATATTTTTCGATGGACTCCTTGGTCCTCGTTTCGGAGGGTTTTTTCTTTTTCTTTTTGGCCATTATTTGGGTTTCTGGGTACATGGATGTGAAAAAATGAATTAAAAAAAGAGTCAGCTACTAATTTACTTAAAATTAACATTAATGTCAATTGATTAATGCACACTGTTAAATTCAGCCCTCCATGTGCTCGGGCTGAATCGCGGTGCTGGGCATTGAGTGCCTGAGCCCTTGCATCACTCAGGCCGAACCAGACCCGTGGAAGACATGCCTCCTGAGTGGGCTGCTGCTCAGCGCCGCGCGTATCTGCAGGATGGTTCAGCAACCATGGGTGTGGCGCGACAAACTTTTAATGGATCAGTTATCACCGTATTTGGGATGCAATCCCGAGGCCAAGAGTACCTCCTCGATCACCTCGATGGTGCGGTCAATGTCCGCATCGGATAGCTGTAAATGCGTGACCATGCGCAACCTCGTCGGTGAAAAAGCGATGCACAACACGCCGCTTTCTTTCATCTTAACAACCAAATCCGGTGCTTTTAATCCTGCTTTTGCAACATCCGCAATCATAATGTTGGTTTGTGTCGCTTCCATATCTACCGCCACGCCCTCGAATCTGGCGAAAGTTTCTCCCAGACGCCGAGCCCTGCGATGATCCTCCTGCAATCGCTGCAGATGGTGATCTATGGCATAGATGCCGGCCGCTGCCAGGAGGCCAACCTGCCGCATGCCGCCGCCCCACATTTTGCGGAACCGGTGCGCTTTGCTGATGAAATCCCGCGTGCCGGCCACAACCGAGCCCACGGGCGCCCCGAGTCCTTTGGAGAGGCAGACGGTGACGGAATCCACCAGAGCACCATATTCATGTAACGGGATCCCCGTGGCAATATGGGCATTCCACAAGCGCGCGCCATCCATGTGTAATTTCAGCCCGTGGCTGCGGGTGTATGCGGAAATGCGCTGCAATTCCGCCAGCGGAAAGATGGCGCCGCTGGCGCGATTGTGGGTGTTTTCGACGATGACCAGGCTGGTCCTGGGAAAATGATCGTCCGGCGGCCGTACGGCGGCCTGGATTTGCGCTTCGGTGATGACGCCCCGCAGACCAGGCAGGGGACGCAACTGCACATTGGAGAGAGAGGCCGGGCCGCCGCCCTCGTAGTTGAAAGAGTGACTGTTCTCTTCGCAGATCACCTCGTCGCCGGGTTCCGTGTGACAGCGGATCGCCAGTTGATTGCCCATGGTGCCGCTGCTGACAAAGAGGGCCGCCTCCTTGCCAAGCATTCTTGCCACTTTATCTTGCAGCGCATTGACGGTCGGATCTTCTCCGAAAACGTCATCGCCCACTTCGGCGCGGGCGATCACCTCGCGCATCTCCGCAGTGGGTTTGGTCACCGTGTCGCTGCGCAAATCGATTGGAGTCATGTTGTTTCCCTGAATTTTTGAACCAGACTTGAGCGAGACCTGCTCGCTGAGACAATCCTGCGAAGGCTTCAAGTCTTCACCTGATAAAGACGATTGACCGGTTCAGGTTAAAATAATTTGAGTTGATCGTTTCTTTTGGATTTTTTATACTGGCTCGTCTGTTTGCGGATCAGCTGTTCAGAAATTTCCGCCAGATAGCGCGATGGCGTCTGCATTTTGAGCTGGCCGTGCAGCAACCGCGTTTTGGCGTGGCTGAGATAGAGCTGCTGCCCTGCTCGCGTCATGCCCACATAGAAGAGGCGGCGCTCTTCTTCCATGTCATCGGCCAGGGAAAAAGGCAACATGCCTTCTTCGCACCCGACGATAAAGACCACTGGAAATTCGAGTCCCTTGGCGGCATGCAGGGTGAGAATATGCACATACTCCGCGGCCGGATCATACTCATCGATCTGCCGCTGTAAAGCGAGCAGATCAAGGAATTCTCCGGCAGAACCGGAGAATTCTGCGGCTTTGGCGAGCAGGCGCCGCCGCTCCAGTGGCTCAACGTCCGGCTGCCGTTCGGGCAGAAACGAAAAGATGCGCTGCAAAATGGTGGCCAGTGCAAGATCCTGGGGCCAGGAGGGCAAAGCATCACAAAGTTTGCACAACTTTTGCTCTGTCTCCGGCAAGGCGCCATAATGTTTTTCCGGGTCGTCCTTCGCGCAGGATCGTTCTTTTTTGATAAGACGGCACAGGGTATTAAAAAGTTCCTCATTTTCTATTTCATACTGTTGCAATAACGTCCGCACATGGGGGGCGATGGGTTTGTGCTGCAGCCAGAGATGCAGTGCCGCCACGGCGCCGCACAACGCAGAGTCCTGCAGAAGCTGGCGGTGATGCAGAGATCGGAACGGGATGCCAGCGCGCGCCAGGGCTTGTTCGACGGCCGGCAGCAGCCGTCGCGTGCGCACCAGGATCGCCATGTCCGCAAAGGAATAGGCCGCGTGCGCGGTGGCGTCGGTTTGACCGCTATCCATGGAGAGGTGGTTGACTCCGCCGACGAGTTCGTCCATTTTTTCGATGATGAAAGCCGCCTCCGTCCGGTCGCTGGAAGCGGCACGGATATTGACCTTGACTTCGGCGCGGCGCTCGGCGATGAGGGGGGCGTGCCCGGCGGCTGCTCCGTGCTGAAGGACTTGATGCGCAGCGGACAAAATGTTTTGCGGGGAGCGGTAATTGCGCTGCAAGCGAATGAGGCGCGCGCCGGGGAAGTCGGTCTGAAACTGGTGGAAAAATTCGCTGCTGGCGCCGCGGAATCCATAAATCGCCTGATCCGGATCTCCGATGGCGCAGACTTCCCTGGCCGCCAGCGCAAAGATGCGGAAAAGCTCATACTGTGCGGCATCGATATCCTGAAACTCATCCACAAAAATAGCCTGAAAGCGCTGCTGCAGGCGGCGGCGCAGATCCGGGTCATGGCGCAGCAGCTGCACCGGCAGCAGGATCAAGTCATTGAAATCGACGGCATTCCACTCGGCCAGGATTTCATCATAACTGCGGAACACCCCCGGGAAATAGGCCGGAAAAGGTTCCCATAAATTCTCGATCACTTGCGGCTTGGATATGCACAATCGTGTCTTTAAAGCCTCGATGTGCCGCAGTTCCCAAGCGGTGAATTTTTCACCGCTGCGTCGTTCCAACTCACGAATGAAGACCTCATCGCTCTCGGGATCGATGATGCTAAAGTCCGCTTCCCGGCCCTCGAAGGTGCCGATCTCGCGCAGAAGGCCGCAGCCGAACGCGTGGAAGGTCTGGATGTGCATGCCGGCGGCGCTTTCCGCGCCGAGGAGCTGGGTGAGCCGTTCGTGCATTTCCTGCGCTGCCTTGTTGGTGAAGGTGATCGCCAGGGTTTGGTGCGGTTGAATGATCCCCGTTTTTAGCAAATGGGCGATCCGTGCCGTGAGGGTGCGGGTTTTACCCGTGCCGGGACCGGCCTGAATGATCAGCGGCGCGCCCTGATGGGCTACAGCGGCCGCTTGTTCGGCGTTGAGACCATAGGGGCGTGGGGCCGGTTCTTCAACGCGATTTTTCTTTTCGCGCTTAGCCGCGGCTTTTTGCGGGACATTGTCGGACTTGGTTGCAGCGGGGGCGGTGATCTGAAAGAGCGTCGACTGCTGCAGCCACTGTGCGCGCTCTTCGGCTTGAAACAGGCGGATGACGCCATACTCGCCATCGTAGCCGGGTTGGGCGCTGATCTGACTGGCGCGCATGCGGCGAATGGCTTCGCCGAACATGGGCCCGGCGAGGAGCTCCAGGTCGGAGATGGACGCATTCATGAGAAGATAGAGTTCGGAGCCGCCCTCGTGCAGCAGTTTTTGATAGAGGCCCTGCACACGTTTGGATTTAACGCCCATATCGTAAAGTTCAGCGAGGATTTCAGGTAGCGGCACCAGACTGTGGTAGGGTTTGGCGTCCGCGAGTTTGAAGCACTCCGGCCGGTCGGCCAGTTCCTCGACGCGGTAACTGACGCCCAGGGTGACCGGTTTGCCGCAGACCGGACAGAGGCCATTTCGTTCCATGGTTTGTGACGGCCGCAGCATGGCATTGCATTTGCGATGGCCGTCCATGTGGTATTTGCCCTCTTCGGGGAAAAACTCGATGGTGCCGAGAAAAGCGCTCGAGTTTCTGTTTTGCAGCGCCGCAAAGAGATCAAAGTAGGAGCGACGTGTATCAAAAATGTTGGCCTCGCGCGCCAGGTTTTCCGGCGAATGGGCGTCCGAGTTGGAGACGAGATGGTAGCGGTCGAGCATGGAGAGCCGCCAGTTCATGGGCGGGTTGGAGGAGAGGCCGGTTTCAACAGCGAAGATATGTCGGGTGAGATCGCCGAAGCAGGCCTCGATGCTGTCAAATCCGGATTGGGAGCCCAACAGGGAGAACCATGGGGTCCAGATGTGCGCGGGGATGAGGTGTGCGTTCGCATCGGTGTTGAGGACAATTTCCAGGAGGTCATGCGCATCGAGTCCGAGAATGGGGCGGCCGTCGGAGCGGATGTTGCCGATGCGTTCGAGGCGCGCCTGAAATTTGGCGGCCGCCTCCAGGGAGGGCATGAAGACGACGTTATGAATTTTGCGAACGGCGCCGTCTTTTTTATAGATGCTGCTGATCTCACCGGAGAGGATGAAATAAACGCTGTTTTGGCAGGCAGCCGGCACGAGGGAGTCGGCCTGCCGGGCCAGATCGTATTTCAAGCGGAACAGACCGGGCGCCTCCTCGGCCGGCTGCAGGGTTTCCGAGAGTTCGGCGAGCCATTGCGGGTGGGTGAGATCGCCTGTGGCGACGACGTCGACGCCTTTGCGTTGCGCCCAGGCGGCGAGCTGCAGTGGTACCAGCTGGCGGCTGGTGGCGCGGGAGAAATGGGAATGGATATGGAGATCGGCGATGTATTTCATCACTGGTTATCTTTTGAGATGAGCGGGTGTGGCATGAATTAGAGCAATGCCCTGCTGTGAAGCTGTTGAAAACGGGTCAGGATTATGACAAAAAGCAGCTGAACTTTTATTAATCTGCAAGGCGCTTCAGGGCGTGGTTAAGTTTGCTGTGGTAATATACAAATATCTCTGGGAATTGCCAATGGATTTCCCAAGGCTGCCCCATGATGGTGCCGGCCATTTCAGGTATTGCGGCGCATTCTTTTATATTGCGCACAAATTTGGCAAACGAAAAGATTGACAGTAATTTTTATAGCAAAAATAACTGCGCGCGCTTTTTTTCTGTTTGCGCCAGTCTGGCGGCAGAAAATTGGTAAATACGAACTAGCGCGATTTTCGACGCCCTGTGGCGGCACAGAGTCTCTCTTTTAATTAAATTACTGACAAATGAGCGGGCGCCACAGGAAAGTTCAAGCAAAAAGGGCATAAAAAACAAGGAAAAAGCAATGTTGAATCTGCCTCAATCAAAACGGTTCATATGTTCAATGAAAAAATAAACTGTTCAATAATTTGTAAAAGAGAGGTCGGGAGGAGGGGGACTCGGGGTGTGAGTTGCTGGAAAAAACATTGGAAGCGGTTCCGTTAATTCGATGATAAAAATAACTGATTGTACTACACTTAGGTGCGAAAAATGCTTGCATTTTCCGGATGAAAACCTTATTTTTAGAACGAATTTTTCTGTTTCTTGGAGGAGGATTTGAAGAAGACCTTTGTCCTTGATACAAACGTCATCCTGCACGACTCTACCTGCATTTTTCATTTCCAAGAAAACGATATTGTCATTCCGATCACGGTCATCGAAGAAATCGATGCGTTCAAGCGTGGTCAGGATTTGATCAATTATCATGCGCGGGAATTTATTCGCTTATTGGATACGTTTTCTGGTGAGCAGCTGGTGCGGGATGGCGTCCGTTTGGGGGAGGGTCGTGGCAATATATCCATCCTCACGGTTTTCAGCGATGAACCAGAAGTCGCCGATGCCTTTTTCGAGCACAAATCGGATCATCGCATTCTCAGCGCCGCCCTGTCTCTGCAGAAAAAACATCCCCGTCAGCAAATCGTCCTGGTCAGCAAGGATGTGAATCTGCGCCTCAAAGCCCGTGCCCTCGGCCTCGCCTCTCAAGATTATTATACCGACAAAATCAAAGACATCGACAAGCTATACCGCGGTAAGCGCTTGTGTGAAGATATCAATCCCGAAGTGATCAACCGCTTGTTTGCGGCGCCGCACGAGATTTCGCCGGCGGAAGCGGAAATCGAAGCGCCTGTAGCCAACGAATATTTCATTCTGCGCAATGCCAGCAAATCGGTTCTGGCCTATTATAATCCCCACTCGCAAATGCTCGAACGTCTGGAAAAACTGCAGGCCTACGGCATTACGCCGCGCAATGCGGAGCAGTCCTTCGCCATCCATGCGTTGACGCAGCCGGATGTGCAGCTGGTCACATTGAGCGGCAAAGCCGGCACCGGCAAGACGCTGCTGGCGCTGGCGGGTGCCCTGGAGATGCGCAAGGAGTACCGGCAAATTTTTCTCGCCCGACCGGTGGTGGCGCTGTCCAATCGCGATCTCGGTTACCTGCCCGGCGATATCGAATCCAAACTCGATCCCTATATGCAGCCGCTCTTTGACAATCTCGGCGTGATCCGCAATCAGTTCAAGGAGAACGACGAGCGCACCGTGCGCATCAATGACATGCTGGAGAGCGGCAAACTCGAAATTGCGCCCCTGGCTTATATCCGCGGCCGCAGTCTGGATCACATCTATTTCATCGTGGACGAAGCGCAGAATTTGACGCCACACGAAATCAAGACCATCATCACGCGTGCGGGCGAAGGCACCAAAGTCGTTTTCACCGGCGATCCCTCGCAGATCGACACCCCTTATCTGGATATGCGATCCACCGGCTTCAACTATCTCATCAATCGCATGCAGGGACAAGCCATCTACGCCCATGTCACTCTGGAAAAAGGAGAGCGATCCGCTCTGGCGGAATTGGCAAGTGATATGCTGTAAAAAAAGCTTGCATTTTTATGCGAAAAAGGGTAGACTTATATTCAGTGCTCTGTAGTTTCTCTCTTTTTCCAACGCACAGTAATCTTGTTCTTATTTGCTACTGAACCGGGAATTTAATGCAAATTGCGGAGGAAACGATTTGAATCTTGATTCACACCTGACCTTTTCACACTTTATTCTCTCCACGACCTGTGATAATTCCATGCCGAATTACCTTACACTAATAAGGAGTGTCACGCTATGAAGTTGAAACACATCCTATTGGGCATTCTCGTTTTATGCTCGATCACATGGGTTTTTGCCGGAACCACGGGCAAAATCAGCGGTGTTGTCAGAGATGTCAACACGGGCGCGGCCCTGCCCGGTGCCAATGTCCTGGTCAAGGGCACGGCCATGGGCGCTGTGACCAACATGGACGGCGAGTACACCATTTTGAATGTGCCGCCAGGAGCCTATTCATTGCAGGCGTCGATCATCGGCTACACCAGCATGACCTTGACCGACGTCCGCGTCAACATCGACCTGACGACCACACAGGATTTTAAATTAAAGGAACAGACCCTGGTGGGCGATGAAATCACGGTTCGCGCGGAGCGGCCGGTGGTGCAGAAGGATGTCGCCGGCAGCCAGATGCAAGTGACCTCCGAACAGATTGAGAACCTGCCGGTCGCCACCGTCGGTGAGGCCGTCGGTTTGCAGGCCGGTGTCGGCTCGGACCTCTCCATCCGCGGCAGCAGCGCCAATCAGGCGCTCTTCATGGTCGACGGCGTGGTCATGCGCGACGAGCGCGACAATGCGCCCATCGCCAAAATTCCCCTGAGCGCGGTGCAGCAGATTTCCGTGCAGGCGGGCGGATTCGGCGCCGAGTACAACAATGTCCGTTCCGGTCTGGTCAATGTGGTGACGCGCGAAGGCGACGCAGACAGCTACAGCGCCAGCTTCACCTTCCGCTATAAACCCGCCTCGCAAAAATACTTTGGCGACGGCCCCTTTGATCCCAACTCCTATTGGCTGCGTCCCTATCTGGATGACGCTGTGTGCTGGACCGGCACCGATAACGGCGCCTGGGATGTCTACACCCAGGATGAGTATCCCGCCTTCAAAGGCTGGAACGCAGTATCGCAGCAATATCTGGGTGATAGCGATCCCAGAAATGATCTCTCGCCCGACGGCTGTCAGCGGCTTTTCCAGTGGGAGCATCGCAAACAGGGCGACATCAAGGATCCCGACTACCTCTACGATGTCGGTTTTGGCGGCCCGGTTCCCATCATCGGCAAAAAGCTGGGCAATCTGCGCTTCTTCCTCTCGTCGCGCAAGGAGCGTGATATGTACATGATCCAGATTTCGCGTCCCGATCTGGTGGATCAGAGCAGCATGCTCAAGCTGGCCGCGGACATCACGCCCTCGATGAAATTGTCCATCAACGGACTTTACGGCGAACAGCGCGCGGTTACCTCCAACGCCCAGGGCACCAGCATCATCTCCAGCCCCGAGGGCATTGCTTCGGTCACCAGCGGCAAGACCATTGCCATCGCCTCCAGAATCTATACGGACATCTATTACTGCCCCACGTCGCGTTTTTATTCGACCATGTCCGGCAAGCTGACGCACATGCTGAGTCCCAAAACCTATTATGAAACCCAGCTCAAGTATACGCGCAGCAAGTATTTCACCATGCCGCAAAACTATCGCGATTTGACGACCCAGTATGAAGTATTGCCCGGTTTCTACCGCGATGAGAGCCCGGTTGGTTTTTCCGAAGACTATACCACCACCGCTTACGGTGCCCTTATCATGGGCGGTCCGGTGAGTGCGCAGCGCGACTTCAGCTTCATTCAGAGCTACAGCGCCAAATTTGATCTGGTCAGCCAGGTCGATCACCGCAACCAGGTCAAAACCGGCGTTGAGATCGTGTATGATGATTTCGACATGTCTTTCGGATACTTTAGCAATTCTCTGCGCGAATCCAACACCTGGACCCGGATCGATCAGAGCCCGATACGCGCCAATTTCTACGTCCAGGACAAGCTGGAGTTTGAAGGATTCATCTCCACGGTGGGCGTCCTTTTCGACTATACCGCGCCCAACAGCAACTGGTATGATGTGTCTCCCTATGACCGTACCTTCTACACCATGCGCTACCGGGAGACCATGGACGAGCAGTACAAGACCAAAACGATGAAGAATCAATTGACCGTGAGTCCGCGGCTCTCGGTGTCGCATCCGATCACCGCGAACTCCAAACTCTATTTCAACTATGGTCATTACCGTCAGCTGCCGACCTCGGAACGTTTGTACCGCGTGCAGCGCGCCCATACCAATCAGATTGATTACATCGGCGATCCCACCATTCCCCTGGAACGCACGGTCTCCTACGAGTTGGGTTACGCCCAGGCACTTTTCAGCAACTATCTCTTCACCCTGTCCGCTTATTACAAGGATATCACCGACCAGCCGTACAGCGTCACCTACCAGAGCAAGGATGCCCAGGTCAATTATTCCAAGATGACCAACCTCTCCTACGCGGACATACGCGGTTTTGAGGCGGATCTCTCCAAGACCTTTGGCAGATGGATCGTCGGTGACATCAACTACGAGTATCGCGTCGAGACCTCGGGCCATTTCGGCTATGCGTATCAGTACGAAAATCCCCAGGAACAGCGTGAATACGAATCGGAAAATCCGGTGCAGACCAAACCCAGGCCGCGTCCCCGTTTCAAAGCCTATCTGGATCTGCGCTCGCCGGAAGACTTTGGCCCGAAAGTATTGGGGCATAACATCCTCGGTGGATGGAACCTCAATACCATCGCGCGCTGGACGGCCGGCAACTGGTTCACCTGGAATCCCCAGGACATCACCGGCATTCTCTACAATGTCCAGTGGAAAGACTATTATAATATCGATTTAAAATTCTCCAAGAGTTTCAACATGGGGCCCTTTGATCTCAAGGCGTATGTGGATGTGTACAATGCCCTTAATTTCAAATACTATTCCGGCTATGGCTATGAGGATATTTACGACGAACAGGACTATTATAAGTCGCTGCACCTTCCTGAGGATGTCGTGAAAAATCTGGGATACGAAGATTACATCCCGGGTGACGACCGGCCGGGCGACTATCGCAAAGAGGACGTGGCGTTTCAGCCCATCGAATGGACCAAGGACTTGACCACTGTGGCGGCGCCCATCGCACGCGCCATTTATTATGAAGGGGCGAGCAAGCGCTACATGCAGTATGTGGATGGTCAGTGGGCGCAGGTGCCGCAGTCAAAAATGGACAAGATTATCAAAGACAAGGCCTACATCAACATGCCGGCGCAGACGTTTTGGACGTTCCTGAATCCGCGTCAGGTCTTTTTCGGGATCACATTGAATTACAATTTTTAACCCCATTCTTGAAGAAGGAAAAACTATGAGAAGATATACTTTAATCGGCCTGATGTTGATTGTGTCAGCCCTTCTTGTTGTAACCAGCCCGGTCTCCGCGGACGAAACCAAATGGCTGGCCGTCGGCATGCTGCGCGACTGGTTTTCCAGCGCCGGTTGCGAGGTGGAAGTCGGCCGCACCCATGAAGTCGCTGATCAGCTGGATGGCTTGCAGTGGCCCGCGCTGTTTCAGGATCAGGACATCAAGGCTTACAAGGCGCTGTGGATCGGCTGCAAGAATTACAACGATCCCATCGTCAACAAAACCTACGAATACAAAGTGGTGCACTGCGGACCCCGCTCCGAATCGCTCCTGGAAGAGAGCGAATGGATGCCGAATTATTTTAAACTGTTCGCGCTGGAAGCGCATCCGGATGTAGTGGTGGACGGCACGCCAGCCGCCGTGCTCGACAACTGGGATGAGATCGATATTATCGATACGGAAATTCCCAGCGACCGCCTCCTGGTCACCACCGTCAATACGGCCATCGGCGTCACCGAGACCCGTAAAAGCTATGCCTATTCCCAGCAGCATCATGACAATTATATCATCCACGAGTATACCTTTAAAAACACGGGCATCATCGACATCAACGGACGCAAGGTGGAACAGACGCTGAATGATGTCATGTTTTTCTACATGTTTCGCTGGGCGGTGTCCAAGGAAGGCAGTGTTTACGGCCTCAACTTTTTGCCGCAATCGCAGTGCTGGGGCAAAAACACCGTGAATGACACCATGTGGGTTGCGGATACCAATGGCGCGGAAAAATATCTCGGGCTTTTCGCCTGGCAGGGTCTGCACTCCGAGGCCGGGTACGACAATATCGGTGGCGCTGACAAGCGTGAAAGCGGCGATGGGCACTTGACGGCGGCGCAGTATGTCGGCGTTGTGGTGCTGCATGCGGACAAAAGCGCCCAGGACAAATCCAACGACAAGAGTCAACCCTCCACCACCAAATACATGGATCCGGATATCCCCATCACCCATAACAACAGTCAGTTCAACGCCGACCTGATGCGCGATGAATACGCCGCCATGACTGCGGGCCATCCGCTCCTGACCCATGCCGAAGAAGTGGAAAAAGCCAAGATGGCGGCTGATCTCTATGCCACGTCCAAGATGGCGGGCGGTGGTTTCATGAGCACGGCGGGTTTTGGTCCCTACACCCTGGCGCCAGGTGACAGCATTCGTATCGTCATGGCGGAAGGCGTCAACGGATTGAATCGCAAATTGTGCTATGAAATCGGCCGTAAATGGAAAAAGGAAGAAACACCGTATGTGCTGCCCACCGGCGCCACGACGGCGGACAAGAATGAATTCAAAAATCAATGGGTCTATACTGGCCGCGATTCTCTGTCCAAAATGATGCAGCGTGCCATTGCCAATTTTAAAAACGGCTACAAAGTGCCCATGCCGCCCCCCGCACCCAGTTCCTTCACCGTGGCCGGCGGCGGCGACCGTATCAAACTGTCCTGGGCCAACAATGCGGAAAGCGCACCGGGCTTTGCCGGCTATAAGATATTCCGCGCCATCCACACGCCGGATACCACCTTTGATGAGCTTTTTGCCTGCGGCGCCGGCACCGCCAATCCAACCATCGTCAACAGTTACGACGATCTCACCGCTGTCCGCGGATTCGATTACTATTATTATATCGTCTCCTTTGACGATGGCAGCACCAACAACGGCACGACCAATCCCGGCGGCCCGCTGCACAGTGGTATTTTTTACGCCAAGAGCAACAATCCCACCAACCTAAAGCGCATGCCGGGCAGCACGTTGGATGAAATCCGCATCGTGCCCAATCCCTTCAACATCCGCGCGGTGGATTTGCAATACGGCTACAGCGCTCCGGACCGCATCGCCTTTCTCAATATTCCGGGGGTCTGTACGATCAAAATCTACACGGAAAGAGGCGATCTCGTCAAGACCATCGAACACACCAACTACACGGGCGATGAGTACTGGAATTCCATCACCTCGTCGCAGCAAGTCGTGGTCAGCGGTCTGTATATTGCCGTCTTTGAGACACCGGAAGGCGAGCGCGCGATTCGCAAGTTCGTCGTTATCCGCTAACTTAAATTAACCTGAGCAATGATCATAAAGGAGCGTACAACATGAAGCGTATCATTATCCTCAGCGTTTCGCTTTTTCTCGCGATCGGATGTCTCTATTCAGACGGTCTGGCGCAGCAAAAGCGGGCCCAGACGGGCATGCAATTCCTCAGCGTGGGTACCGACGCGCGCGCCACAGCCATGGGCGAGGCGTATACCACCGTCGAAGGCTCTTCGTCCGCGTTGTTCTACAATCCAGCGGGCATGGCGAGACTGAACAAGACCCTGGAACTCACAGCCAGCCAGATGAAATGGATCGCCGACATTAATTACATCGGCGGCAGCATGGCGATTCGTCCCTTTCACGGCCGGTTTGGCGTCCTCGGCGTCAGTTTCATGTCGGTGGATTATGGCGAATTGCAGGGAACCATGGTGGCCGACAATGAGCAGGGTTTCATCGAAACCGGCGATTTTTCACCCAGCGCTTATGCCATCGGCGTGGGCTATGCCAATGATCTCACCGACCGCTTCTCGGTCGGCGGCCAGGTCAAATATGTCTATCAGGACTTGACCTCCAGCACGATTCCGTTGAACAATGAGCCGCCCTACGTCACCGAAGAGAAAGATTATCATCAGAGCGTCTATGCCTTTGATTTCGGAACCCTGTACAAAACCGGTTTCAAGAGCCTGGTTTTCGGCATGTGCGTGCGCAATTTCTCCCGTGAAGTCAAGTATGAACGCGAAGGCTTTCAGCTGCCACTGACCTTCAAAGTTGGTTTTTCCATGGATGCCATGGATTTCCTGCCGGAATTGAAGAACAATCACTCGCTGTTGCTCTCCATCGATGCCGTGCACCCGCGCGATTTTCCGGAATACCTCAACATCGGCGGCGAGTATATTTTCATGAAGATGCTGGCGCTGCGCGCAGGTTATGTCACGGCACAGGATGATTACGGCTTGACGGCCGGCTTTGGCGTGCACACCTTTGGCGTGGCCATCGATTATTCCTATATGCCGTTTGATGTGTTTGACAACGTCAACCGCTTCACCGTCAAATTCAGTCTGTAAACCAACTTTGTTTCAGGGAATGTGATCATTTATATGAGGAATCAAGACATGACAAAGAGATTTCCTGCTTTATTAGGGATACTGCTCGTCGTAAGCATGCTCTTCATCCTGGCGGGATGCGAGGAGAATGAGTATCCGGACAGTCTGTACAATCCCGATGCTTCCTACAAGGCGGCGGCTGAAATTACGGCGGTGGATCCTCCGAACCTGGCGCTCTCCGGCGTCACGGTCGTCACCATCAGCGGCAAAAATTTCTCGCCTGTGCTGGATGAGAATATCGTTTTCTTTGACGCGGAGAGAGGCACCATCCTTGAAGGATCCGCGACGCAGCTGGTCGTACGCGCGCCCATCTATGCCGCTGATTCCTGTGCGATCCGGGTCTCTGTAAAAGGCGCCATCCTTTTCAGCAACAAGTGGAACTATACGCTGGAGCCGGCGCAAGAGCCGTTGGTCGCTTTCACGGCTGCTGAACAGCCCTGGGCTATCACCGCGGATGCGGCGGGCAATGTCTACACCTCACTGGTGATCAGCAATGCGGGCGTGGGCATCAAAAAGATTTCACCCGAAGGCGTGCTCGAGGATTATTCTCCCAAAGGCGGCGAAACCAAATACTCAGCCATGAAGATGGGACCCGGCGGCGTCATTTACGCGGCGCGCATAGCCAAGGCCATTTTTACCATTCCGGCGGCCGGACAGAAACCGGTGAACTGGGTTACTTCCGGTTTGGGAACCATCTATGACCTCGATTTCGACGCCAACATGAATATCTGGGGCGTGGGCAACAACACCGACATTTACCGGGTCAAGCAGGACAAAAGCATCGCCAAGTTTCCGTTCAAGGCGGATTTGCGTTCGGTGCGCGTCTTCAATGGCTATGTCTATGTGGCCGGCAAGCAGGACAATGCAGAAAAAATCTGGCGTTTCCCGCTCAACGGTGAAGAACTGGGCGCAGTGGAAGAGTACTTTGATTTTTCAGGCAAGGTGAGCACCGAGTACAGCATCTACTGCATCACCTTCTCCGCGGATGGTTTTATGTATGTGGGCACCAACGCACCGGATGCCTTGTACCTGGTGCATCCGAACGGCAATTTTGAAGTGTTGTATCCGGGACAGTTTCTGCCCAAAGCGCTGGCTTTCGCCTGGGGCGCTGGCACGAATCTGTATTACACCCGTGAAGCAACAGCCACAACACCCCAGTTGATTATTCGTCTCAATACATTGAAACAGAGTGCACCTTATTACGGCATCCTGTGATAATGTGTGCGCCACACTATCTCATCAATCATAGAGAGGAGCGCTAATCCCAAGAATTTATCCATAATCAACTTGTTCTAATTAACCTTACTTCTTACTCTTAACAGGAGGAAACCATGAGAAGAGTTGTAACAGTCGTACTGGCCTTTCTCATTCTCTTAACCGTTCAGGGCTTCGCCAAGTGGAATTTCGTCAAGAATTTCCCGGACGATAACCTGAAAGTCAACACCGGCGCGCATGGCGTGGTCTGCGATCCCGAAGGCAAAATCTGGTTCCAGGCTTACGGCGCCACCAAAAAGATCGTCAACGACAAGGGCGACAGCGTCCTGGTACGCGAGATCTTTTGCTGGTATCCCGATGGCTCCCCGGCCCCGATGAACGGCACCACCATGTTGACGCTGCCCGATGGCAAGGTCGACACCCTGTGGAACAGCCATCGCGGTTTGGGTCTGGATCAGGATGGCAACATCCTCTGGACTGCCTTCGATGCCATTTATCGCCTCGATTACAAAACCGGCGCGGTTCTGCAAAAATGGCTGCCAAAACCCAATGCGACATTGACGGCTCCGGCCTGCGATGCCGAAGGCAACATCTATGTCAATTTCGTATTGCCCGGCAACCCGATCATGGTGTTCGACAAGGATCTGAACTACCTTGGCAATGCCATCGAAGCCGAAGTCGGCTATGGCCGTAACGTATGGGTGAGTGCCGATGGTCTGGAACTCTACTCTCCTCGTTACGACAAACTGGGCACGTTCAAATACACCCGTGAGGATGTCTTTTCGTCCTTCACCGGCCCGGACACCGTTCTCAAGGGCACCTGCTCGCAGAGCAACTGGGCCATCAATCCGGGAACCGGCAAAGTCTGGCTGGATGCGGGCAGCTATTTTGATATGCCCAACCGCTTCCCTGGTGTTGAGACCCACTACACCCCCAACACCTATTACGAGATGGATCTGGCCACGGAAACCGTTTCCGACAGTCTGACCTGGAATTTCAACACACCGGCCAGCCCCGATGAACGTCCGCGCGGTTTGGGCTTCAGCGTCACCGGCGATACAGCCTATATCGCCTGCTTTGGCGCTTCCACCTATCCGGCTCTGCAGATGTTCGCGCGCGGCGCGGACACCGATGTGGCCGTCACCTTCCAGATCGACATGTCGGTTCAGGACTGCTACGATAAATTCGATCCGGCGGCCGACAAAGTCGTCATTCGCGGCAGTTTCAACGGCTGGGCGGGTGAAGCGGATGAGTGCAAACCCACCGCGGCTCCCGGCATCTACAGCCTGACCAAGATATTCCCGGTAACGGACATCGGCACCACCATCGAATACAAATTCGTCATGATGCCGGGCGATCGCTGGGAATCGGTTGCCAACCGCACACTGATGATTCCTGGTTCCTCGACGGTTCTCGATGTTGTCTTTTATGACAACGTGACTGAATGTCAGCAGACGGTCACCGCGAATGTCACTTTCCAGGCGGACGTCACCGACATGCTGGCCAAGGGTTTCAATCCCGGCACCGATGCATTGTACGTCCTCGGTGGTTTCAACGGCTGGGCCTATAACGAAGAATGGATCACGGCACCCGATCTGATCAACCCGACTCTGTTCACGCTGACGCATGCCATCACCGATGTCGCCGGCACCGAGTTTGGCTGGAAGTTCCGCGGTTTCCCGGAAGCCAATTTTGCTGACGGCGGCTGGGAAGGTGGCGACAACCATACCTTCGTTTTCACCGGCACCGACCTGGTCCTGGATGCCTTCAAACCGAACGTGACCCCGGCGGGCAAGAAACTCGCCCAGGATGTCACCGTGGTCTTTTCGGTTAATGTGGCAGGCGCGATGGATTATTACAACAAACAGCTTTTCCCGACGGTTGACAATGTGATCCTCAACGGCGATTTCGCTCCGTTGGGAACCGGCGGCTGGGCTGGCTGGACTGTCTCCGATATCGGCTCCGGCCTCATCCCCATGTTTGATGACGGTTCCGCTGATCACGGTGACGCAGTGGCCGGTGACGGCATCTGGTCCGTCAAGGTCCTGTTTGCCACGGGCTCCACAGCTTCCCATTATTACAAATACGGCATCTATTCAACGGGTTATACCGACACGCTCAACGCCGGCACTTCCCCGATGGACAATGAAGCCGGTTTTTCCATGAACCATGTCGTCTCCATCAGCGATGTCAGCCCTGTTTTTGTCAATGCGACCGACAAGTTTGGCTCGCAGTGGGTGAAGGTGGAGCGTATGCCGGATGCTGGTATGCCGGGCGAATTCGTGCTGCATGCCAACTATCCCAATCCGTTCAACCCGACAACAACCATTTCCTACGAGCTGCCAGTGAAGAGCCATGTTCGCTTGACCATCTTCAATTCGATGGGTCAAAGCGTGGCCACTCTGGTTAATGGCGAACAGACCCCCGGTGTGTATCACGCCACCTGGGATGGCACCAGCAATGGCGCCATCGTGCCAAGCGGTATCTACTTCTACCGCATCGAGGGCGAAGGATTTGCCAAGACCATGAAAATGACGCTCATGAAATAAACGCAGTTGAGTTATGAGAGCCTGTGCATCTCCGGGTGCACAGGCTTTTCTTTGCGATCCCTTTGTTTGTAGTTCCGCCTTCAGGCGGGTTTTTCCCGGCTAAAGCCGGTACTACGAACGTATGCTTTTCAATAACGATTTGAATGACCCTATATTCAGGATCAGGTTTTTCCGAATAAGTACTGATTTCCGCTGGCATGAGGAGATATGAGACATGCGAAAAGTGTTATTCATACTCGCACTGCTGCTGGCTGCGGCCGCAGCCGTAATGGCGGGAACAACAGGAAAAATCGCCGGTGTTGTTTCTGATTCCGAAACCGGTGATAAACTGCCTGGTGTCAACGTCATGGTCGAAGGCACGGCGATGGGGGCGGTCACCAATCTGGATGGTGAATATACATTATTGAACCTGAAGCCGGGTTTGTATGATGTCAAATTTGCCATTTTGGGGTATGCCGAGTATCGCGTTCGCCAGATACGCGTGGAGATCGATCTCACTACTCATATTGATGCGCGTCTGCGTCCGGTCGCCCTGCAGGGCGAGGAAGTCGTGGTCGTGGCGCAGCGCCCCGTTGTGGCGCGCGACGTGTCCAACAGCCAGATGAACATCGAATCCAAAACCATTGAAGCCATGCCGGTGGAAACAGTGCGCGAAGTGTTGTCGCTTCAGGCGGGCATCGAGCGCGGGCGCGAGGGCATCATCGTCCGCGGCGGCGGCGCCAACCAGGTCGCCTTCATGATGGATGGTCTTTCCCTCAACGACGAACGTTCCAACATCCCCTATACTGCCGTGGGCCTGAGTTCCGTCAAGGAAATACAGGTACAAACTGGCGGTTTCAATGCTGAGTATGGCAATCTGCGCTCCGGCCTGGTCAATGTGATCACCAAAGAGGGTGAAAACAACCGCTATGCCGGCACCCTGACGCTGCGCTACAGTCCGGCGGCGGCCAGGAATTTCGGTCCTTCCATCTATGATCCGTTTTCCTATTTTAACCGTGTCTACATGGATCCGGCGGTCTGTTTCACAGGCACGGCCAACGGCGCCTGGGATGCTTATACACAAAAACAATACCCCAAGTTTGACGGTTGGAATGCCTATTCCGATCAGACGCTGCGGGATCAGGATCCCAACAACGATCTGACAGCAGAGGGCGCCCGGCGCATCTATGAATGGCAGCACCGCCGCCAGGGCGACATCAAAAAACCCGATTATGTCATCGACGGCGGCTTCGGCGGCCCGGTACCGTTCATCGGCAAAAAATTGGGAGGCCTGCGCTTTTTCGCCACCCATATGCGCGAACAGGAGATGTTCGTTTTCCCGCTGTCACGGGATGCCTATTCTGAAAATCACACACAGCTCAAACTGACGGCGGATGTCGGCGCGCGCATGAAACTGGTGTTCACCGGATTATATGGAGAGGTCCACTCGGTGTCGCCGTACAACTGGACCACCACACCCACCGGCTATGTACTCAGGGATCAGGAGCAGATCGCCGATTTGACCACCGCCACGGAAGGCCGGGCTGTGCTCTATATGCCGGGCTATTACAGTCCCAGCTCGATCTACCGCCAGGTCTACGGCATCCAGTTGACACACATGCTGACGCCCAAGACTTTTTATGAAGTATTTTTGCAGCACAATTACAACCGCTATAACACCTTCAAGATCTCGGACCGGGACACCGCAAAAATATACCAGCCCGTGGCCGGCTATTTTGTTGATGAGCTGCCCTATGGATACATGGGACAGAGCGCCCCGAGCATCAATGGTGACCGCATGGGCGCCTGGATGAACCTTGGCCGGGACAAGAGCGCCAATGCCACCACCAGCCTGAAAGCGGATCTGACCAGTCAGGTAACTGCGAGGCACCAGCTCAAAGCCGGCGTGCAGATGGTTTACAACGACTATAATATTTATTCGTATACGGATGGGCCCTCTCTGCCGGATCAATGGAGCCGCAGCCTCAAATACAATGTGTTCCCCTATCGCATCGGCCTTTATGTGCAGGATAAAGTCGAGTTTCAGGGTTTCATCGCCAATCTCGGTCTGCGCATGGACTATTCCGATCCCAACGGCACCTATATGGTTCTGGGCGAGTACGACAAAAATCTGGCGGCTGGTCCGGGCAAAAAGGTCGATCAGAACGCCGAAAAAGCGGATGCCAGGGGATCCGTCATCTGGAGCCCGCGTCTTGGCGTCTCCCATCCCATCACGGCCAATTCAAAACTCTATTTCAATTACGGACATTTTTCACAGGAGCCTGTTTCATCGTACCGTTTCCTGCTGCAGCGGGAGAACAACGGCGCGGTCAAGTATCTGGGCTCCCCGGAGCTGGAACCGGAAAAAACAGTCGCTTATGAGCTGGGCTATTCGCAGAACATGTTCGATCTCTTTCTGCTCAACGTGGCCGCGTACTACAAGGATGTCACCAACCAGCCGGGCTGGATCAATTACATCAACATCAACACCATGATCAGCTACTACAAGGCCGCCAATAATAACTATGCGGATATTCGCGGTTTTGAAATCACCCTGACCAAAAACGCCGGCCGCTGGGTATCGGGATTCCTCAACTATACCTATGATGTGCAGACATCGGGTTATTTTGGCCTGCAGACCTATTATCAGGATCCGACCAAACAGCGCGACTATCTGCGCCTCAATCCTTATCAGAGCAAGCCGCGGCCGCGACCCTATGTGCGCGCCAATTTCGATTTTCACACCCCGGACGATTTTGGTCCTGCGGCCATCGGGTTCCGCCCGCTGGCCGGCCTCAACCTCAATATTTTGGCCGATTGGCGCACCGGCAGCTATTCCACCTATAATCCCAATGCGCTGCCGGGGATTCTCGACAATGTGCAGTGGAAAGACTGGTATAATGTCAACCTGCGGCTTTCGAAAATGGTCAACGTCAGCAAGATGCAGTTGCAGTTTTATATCGATGTCACCAATCTGTTCAATCTCAAATACATGAGCTATGCAGGTTTTTCCGATGCCTACGATCAGGAAGACTATATGAGTTCGCTCTGCTTTTCATGGGAGCAAGGCGATGAGAAGGGGGACGATCGCATCGGCGATTATCGCCCGGCGGGGGTGAAATACGATCCCCTCGAAGAAAATCCCCATCAGGATCCGGCGATCTCGGCGAGAAACGAAAAGCGCAAGAAGGACAAGTCCTACATCGACAATCCCAACATCGAAGCGCTGACGTTCCTCAATCCCCGGGACATCACCTTTGGTCTCAAAATCAATTTCTAGCGATCCCATGCGCAGAGGAGTTACTATGACCAAGCGGATTTTAAAAATAGGATGCACCGCTATTTACATGGTGGTGATCGTGGCCCTGCTTCTGGCCATGGTTGAGGAGGCAGGTGCACAGCTGCTCGGCACGGAGCGGCGTTACCTGCGTGTCGGTCCGTTGCAGACGTTTTATTCCTCTTTTGGCCGCGAGTGGGGTGACGATGACGGCAATGGCATTTTTGACGGATTGCAATGGCCGGCAGATTACCCCTATCAGGACAATGCAGTCATCAACGTATTCTGGCTGGGGTGTCAGGACTTCACCAATGCGGCGGGCGATCAGTTCGAGAAATTCGCCTTTCCGGTAACCGCGGACTTGAGCGCCATCAATCTGTCCATCTTTCCGGTAGAGTTCAAACAAGTCAGCAAGTTCGAGATGCCCGCGGTGATCGTCGATGGCAACAACGTAACCGCCCGCTATGCGGAAGATGTCGATGAGATCGATCCCACCTTGATCGCGGATCGTAAAATTGTCAACACCCTCAATACGGTCATGGGACTGACCATGACGCGCACCATCTATTATTTTACGCAGGAGCACCATAACAATTATCTGCTCAAGGTGTTCACCTTCACCAACACCGGCAATACCGATTATGACGCTGAAATCGAAAGAACGACGCCATTAAAAGGCGTGCGATTCAGCACCGGCGTGCGTTACAGCGTCAGCCGCGAAGGCGCCATGAAGATCGGCGGCACCCAATCCTGGGGGCAGCAGAGCTGGGTGAGCAAGCGCGGCGAGAACTATGCCGCCCATGCCGGGGAGACCATCACCGAGGCCAACGGCATCGTGGACTGGCTGCGCTGCGGTTTGGTCTGGGCCGGACAAAAGCGCGAGAATTCTTTTGATAATTTAGGGGGGCCGGATGTGGCGGGCAACGGCCGTCTGTGTGCGCCGCAGCATGCCGGCAGTGTTATCCTTCATGTCGACAAGAACGCCGGTGACACCAGCGATGATGTGAACCAGCCGGCGGTGCTGGGTTGGCATGCGGCCGACGAGCAGACTTTTTTCGGCGTCGGGTTGCTCACGAAAAATGATCAACCCAATATGATCAAATTGTACGATATGCTGGCTGGCCAGGCTCTCAGGGGATTGGGCGGCAATGAACGCTTTGATGAGAAATATTTGGCCACCAATCCGGATGCCTTCACTGTGCATATGGATGCCGGCGGTACCGATCTTTGGGTCTGCTACGGCCCGTGGGATTTGGCGCATGGCGAAAGCGTCACCATCGTCGAGGCCGAAGGCATCGCCGGTTTGTCGCGGCAGATGTGCGAGACCATTGGTTACCGTTGGAAACAGGCCTACAATGATGCGGCGGATAAAGGTCCGTTCACGCTTCCGGACGGCAGCACCACGACCGATAAGGATGTCTACAAAAATGCATGGGTGTTCACGGGCAAGGACTCGCTGTTGTTGACCTTCAGCCGCGCCAAGCGCAATTATGATTCCGGATTCAAGATTCCGCAACCGCCGCAACCGCCGCCGTTTGTTGAAGTGACTTCGGGCGGTGACCGCATCACCATTTCCTGGGTGGCCAGCGCTTCGGAAGCCGAATCCGGGTTCGGCGGTTACAAGGTTTTCCGCGCCATCGGGCGCACGGATACGGTTTTTCAGGAGATTTACTCGGGCGGCCCGGGCGTCTATTCTTTTGATGATGTGGAGGCAACCCGCGGCAAGGCCTACTATTATTACGTCGTCGCTTTTAGTGACGGCAGCAATAACGATGCAGGCGTCCTGAATCCCAGAGGTCCCCTGTACAGCAGCAAGTTCTATGGTTTGGCCAGTGAGCCCGCTTATTTGCGACGCCAGGCGGGCACCAGCCTGGAGGGTATTCGCATTGTGCCGAATCCATATAATATTCTGGCAACCAAGCTGCAATACGTCGGCGAGCCGGACAAGATCATGTTTCTGAATATTCCGGGACATTGTACCATCCGTATTTTCACCGAACGGGGTGATCTGGTCAATGAAATCCATCACGAAAATGGCAGCGGCGACGAGTCGTGGAACTCCATCACCTCTTCGCGTCAGGTGGTGGTCAGCGGCGTTTATATCGCACAATTTGAAGTAACAGAGGATTATCCTGATCCGCAAACCGGCCAGCTGCTCTATAAGAAGGGTGATACCACTTATCGTAAATTTGTCATAGTTAGATAGTCGTTATGCATAATTACCGTTCAATGGTAGACCATTAATATAAATAATCAGGAGAATGGTTGTATGTCGAGAATCGTAACGTCAGCACTTGTCATCGTCCTCAGTCTGGCTGTGATCGCGCTCGCTGGAACGACGGGCAAAATAGCCGGTTTGGTGACCGATGCCGAATCGGGCAGTCCCATTCCGGGTGTGAATATCCTGCTCGAAGGGACTCCTTACGGCGCTGTCAGCACCATTGATGGCCGTTATACCATCCTTAATGTGCCGCCGGGCACCTACGATTTGAAATTTTCCATCCTGGGGTACAAGGAATTCAAGGTGCGCCAGGTTCGCGTGACCATCGATATCACCACGGAGATGAATGCCCGGATGGTGAGCCAGACGCTGGAAGGTGAAAATGTGGTTGTCGTGGCGCAGCGGCCGGTGGTGACGCGCGATATCTCCAGCAGCCAGATGAACATCGAAGTCAAGACCATGGAGAGCATGCCGGTGCAGTCGGTCAAGGAAGTGCTCAGTTTGCAGGCGGGTATCCAGGCCAGCAGCGCCGGCATTCTGGTGCGCGGCGGCGGCGCCAACCAGACGGTGATGATGCTGGACGGGTTGTCGCTGAACGATGAACGTTCGAATATTCCCTATGCCGCCATCTCCATGAGTTCGGTGCAGGAAGTCAAGGTGCAAACCGGCGGTTTCAACGCTGAATACGGCAACGTCCGTTCCGGTCTGGTCAATGTGGTAACCAAAGAAGGCGATGCCAGCCGCTATCATTTTACCACGACGTTGCGTTACAGTCCTCCCGCCTCCAAGCATTTCGGCACCTCGCTGTATGACCCCATGTCCTATTTCAACCGGCCCTTTATGGATCCGGCCGTTTGTTACGTCGGCACCAAAAATGGCAGTTGGGATGAATATACGCAGACCCAATATCTCGCCTTTGAGGGATGGCAGGTCATCGCCGACAAAACCCTTCAGGATGACAATCCCAATAATGACCTGACGGCTGAAGGCGCCAAGAAGGTGTTCGAATGGCAGCACCGCCGCCAGGGCGATATCAAGAAACCGGATTATGTCGTTGATGCCGGATTTGGCGGCCCGGTGCCGTTCCTTTCCAAGTACGGCAGCACACGCTTTTTTATCTCCCATTTTCGCGAACAGGACATGTTCATCTATCCGTTGTCCACCGATGCTTATCGCGAAAATTACACCCAGTTAAAAGTCACCACCGACATCAAGAAAAACATGAAGCTGATCGTGACCGGATTGTACGGCGATCTCTCTTCGGCCGTGAATATCGGCTATGACATTCCGGACGGTTCAGTGGTTCGCAGCCAGAGCACCATCGCGGACTATTTGGGCGCCGGCGACAGCCGCACCATGTTGTATACACCCGCCTGGAGCAGTCCGGCGGATGTCTATCGCCAATTGTACGGTATTCAATTCACCCATATGCTGAACACGCATACGTTTTATGAAGTTGCGCTGCAGTATAACTACAACCGCTACAACACCTATCAGATGACCAGGCGGGATACCAGCAGGATTTATCAACCCGTTCCGGGCTACTTTGTCGACGAGCTGCCCTATGGGTACTCCGGTTCTGGTGGTGGCGGCATCACCGGCGAACGCATGAGCGACTGGCAGAATTTCAGCCGCGACAGGAGCGTCAATAGCACCACCAATTTCCGCTTTGACTTGACCAGCCAGGTCAATTTCCGCCATCAGATCAAGACGGGCGTGCAGGTGGTTTATAATGATTATGATATCAAGGCGTCCTCCGAGCATCCCACCATGGGCACCTGGCGCCGCAGCATGAAGTACAATGTATTTCCCTATCGCATCGGCGCCTACCTGCAGGACAAGATCGAATTTGAAGGGTTCATCGCCAATGTGGGGTTGCGCATGGATTACAGCGATCCCAACTCGGATGTCTATCAGCTGAGGACCTTCGACAAGCAGCTCGGCCCTGTCTATGGTTCGAACATCGAACAATCCGCCGAAAAAGTCCAGTCCGAAGCCAAGCTATATTGGAGCCCGCGATTGGGCGTGTCGCATCCCATCACCGCCAACAGCAAGCTCTATTTCAACTACGGCCATTTCCGTTCAGAGGCCTCGTCCTCCACACGATTCCGCCTCAGCCGCGAAGCAAACGGCCAGATCAAGTACATCGGCAATCCCGATCTTGAATTGGAAAAGACGGTGGCTTATGAATTGGGCTATTCGCAAAACCTCTTTAATATGCTGCTCCTGAATGTGGCGGCTTATTACAAGGACGTCACCAACCAGCCGGGATCGGTGCAATACCGCAGCCTCGATGGCATGGTGGACTATTCGGTGGCTGAGAATAATTTCTATGCCGATATCCGCGGTTTTGAAGTCACCCTGAACAAACAGATGGGCGAGTGGCTGACGGGTTTTATCAACTATACCTATGATGTCCGCACCAGCGGCTATTTTGGCCTGCTCATGTACTACGAGAACAGCAACAAACAGCGGGAATATCTGCGCAATAATTTGTACCAGGAAAAGCCGCATCCACTGCCCTATGCCCGTGCCAACGTTGATTTTCATACACCGAATACGTTTGGGCCGGCTGTTGCAGGATTCAAGCCTCTGGCCGGTCTGAATCTCAATATTCTTGCCGATTGGCAGGATGGCGGATTTTATACCTACAATCCCAATAACATCCCGGGTGTGATCGACAACTGCCGTTACAAGGATTGGTACAACATCGACCTGCGCATCACCAAATCGGTCAATGTCGACCGCATGCAGTTGCAGTTTTATGTGGACTGGAGCAATGTGCTGAACACCAAGTATTTCAGCGTCACCTCCTACGCCGATACCTATGATCGACTCGATTACCTGGCATCGTTGAATTTTGATTGGGAGACCGGTGATGAAAAAGGCGACGACAAGATCGGCGAATTGCGACCGGCAGGCGTCAAGTACGATCCCCTGGAGCTGAATCCCAATAATGATCCGGAGATCAGCAAGCGCAATCAAGCCAGGAAAGATAAAAAATCCTATATTGATAATCCCAATATCGATTCCTTGTTCTATTTGAATCCACGCGACATCACCTTTGGCTTGAAAATCAACTTTTAAATAGAATAGAGGCCTGAAAATGAATAAAGCGTTTACACGAAATGTAGTGAAATGGATCGGCGTTGGGATGGTTATGATGGCCCTGTTTGCGGGGACACTTCTCAACGCTCAGGTTACTTCGACGGAGCGGCGCACCATTCGTATCGGTGAGCTGCAAAATCACTATACCTCCTATGGCTCCGATCGAGCGGCGCTGCTGGTGGGTTCCAATTATATTTACGAGGGACTGCAGTGGCCGGCGGGCTATTACTATCAGGACAATGCGGTCATCCGCCGCCAGTGGATAGGCTGCAGCAATTTCACCAGCACACGCGATGAAAAATTTGAAAAATTTATGATCAGCTTTTATGGGGATAATGTCAATAGCGCGCTTTTCCCCACTCATCTCAAACAAACCGCAAAATTTGCCACGCCTACCGTGTATGTCGATGGTGTGGATATCAGTGCGCCCTTTGCGGGCGATGTGGATGAGATCGACCCCGGCATCATTCCGGATCGCATTGTCGTCAACAAAGTCAACACCAGCATGGGACTGACCATCACCCGCACCATTTATGCGTTCAGCCAGCAATATCATAATAACTATTTTATTCAAATCTGGAATCTGGCCAATACGGGCAATACTGATTATGATGAAGAGATTGAGCTGACCAATCCCCTCACCGGAGTTCGTTTTGGCTGTATGACGAGGTATTCGGTTTCCCGGGAAGGCTCCTACTCCATCGACGCGCAGCAGTCCTGGGGCAAATTCACCTGGGCGAGCAAGCGCGGCGAGACTTATGCGCAGCATGCGGGCGAAAAAATCACCGAAGCCAACCCCATCGCCGACTGGATCCGCTGCGGTTTCGAATATGCCGGCCAGAGTCCCATCAACAGTTTCGACAACATCGGCGGACCCTATGTGACCAAGGACGGCCGTCTCGCTTCGGCGCAGCACGCGGGTCTTGCGGTGCTGCACGTGGACAAGAGCGGCGCGGATCATAGCGATGATGTCAATCAACCCAATACGCTGGGCTGGCACGCCGGGGACTCGTATACTTCCTTCGGCAGTAATTTATTCACCGAAGCAGACAAGATGGCGCTGATGTATTCGCAAATCAGCGGTATACCGTGGAAGACCGGTTTTGGCGGCAATGACCGCATGGATGAAAAATATTACGCTGCCATGAAGGATCCCTCCACCGTGCACAATGACGGTGGCGGCACCGGCGTGTGGATCTGCTATGGGCCGTGGGATCTGCAACCCGGCGAGAGCGTGACCATTGTGGAAGCGGAGGGTGTTTCCGGCCTGGGTCGCGCCAAATGCGAAGAGATCGGACGGCGCTGGAAACAGGCTTATCTCAATCCGGCGGATCAGGGACCTTTCACTCTGCCCAACGGGTCAACGACCACCAATAAAGATGAATACAAAAACGCCTGGGTTTTCACGGGCAAGGATTCCATCATCGAGACGTTTGGCCGCGCCAAACGCAATCTCGATGCCAATTACCTCATCCCGCAGCCGCCGCAGCCGCCGCCTCTGGTGGACATCAAGTCGGGCGGTGACCGCATCAACATCACCTGGACTGCCAGTCCTTCAGAGAGTGAAGCGGGTTTTGGCGGCTATAAAGTCTTTCGCGCCACCGGTCGCACCGATACGACCTACCAGGAGATTTACAGTGGTCCTGCCGGCGTCTACGGCCACAGTGACCTCACCGCCATCCGCGGCATCTCCTATTATTATTATGTCGTCGCTTTTTCAGATGGCAGCAACAACACCACGGGTGAAAGCAATCCCACCGGGCCCTTGATGAGTTCGCGCTATTACACCCAGACCACCGAGCCGGCCTATCTGCGCCGCAAAGCCGGCACGAACCTGGATCAGATACGCGTTGTTCCCAATCCCTATAATTTAAAGTCGGAAAAACTGCAGTACACGGGCGAGTCGGACAAGATCATGTTCCTGAACATCCCGGCCTTGTGTACCATTCGTATTTACACCGAGCGCGGCGATCTGATCAATACCATTGAGCATACCAACGGCAGCGGCGATGAGTCATGGAATTCGATCACGTCGTCACGGCAGGTGATCGTCAGCGGCATTTACATCGCCCATTTTGAAGTGACCGAGGATTACACAGATCCTGAAACCGGTGAGCTGCTCTACAAAAAGGGTGATGCGGCTTTTCGGAAATTTGTCATCATTCGTTAACGGATATGCACCGGGGAGCTGCAACGCTTTCGGAACTGTAGGTCGACCAGTCCGGTCGACCTGCAGCGCGTATTAATAGATATGGCTGTCGTTCAGTAGAAAAACGATAACTTTTGTATGGCCGTGGTCGTTCAAATCTTGCCAAACTATATCCGCTTGTGCAATCGCCTTCTCGTCCGGTACAAAAATCAGCCTGGGTGATACGTGTTTAATCCAAAATTTACGGGTGTCGCTATCCTGGTTTTGACGTGATTTGTCAGCTCCAACCCGAATGAGGTGTCCAATACCTTTTCTGCCAAAGTTTATTATTCAATGAGGTGCCTGATGAAAAAATGGATCCTGCTTTTCTGTTTACTGCCACTGCTTGCAGTCGCAGCTAATAACCAGGAATTTCGCGCCACCTGGGTTATCACCTGGGAGCATAGCAATGCGGGATGGAGCGTTGCCCAGAGCAAAGCCAATATCCGCGAGATACTCGATAACCACAAGGCCGCCAACATGAATGCCGTGTTGTGGCAGGTGCGACAGGGTGGGACAGCATATTACCACTCCAATTATGAACCCTGGGGACCTTATGTAGGCTATCAGAATCCCGGCTTTGATCCGCTGGCTTATGCCATTGAAGAAGCCCATAAGCGCGGCATGGAACTGCACGCCTGGTTCAACACCTTCCATTGTTCCGAGACCATTCCAGGTTCGCCGGCCGGTGATCATCCGGAGTGGGTATGCCGCAACGCCAGTGACCAGCCCATGACCTCCTCCCGTGCGCTTTCACCTGGATTGGCCGCTGTGCGCGCCTATACCGTGCGCGTGGCCATGGATATTGTGCAGCGTTACGACATCGATGGTTTTCATCTGGATTATGTGCGCTGGAATGAAGAGAGCGGCGCTGCATCATTGAACAAGGAAGGGCAGCAACGGCAGCTGGATGGACACATTTCTGATGAACAAGTGGCCATTCTCAACAGCAGCACGGCATCGCGCTACCTCTATGATGTCGAACATCCCTACAGTGCGGGTGTGCCCGCGGGATATGCGTCCTGGGCGGATTTTTGGCGGGATTCGGTGACCCAGTTCGTACGCACCCTGCATGATTCGATTCAGGCGGCCAAGCCGTGGGTACGGCTTTCCGCCGCTGCTTTGGGCAAGTACAACTGGAGCGATTGGCAGGGGTACGGATCCGTGTACCAGGATGCAGCCTTGTGGTTCAATGAGGGCTATATCGATCAGTTGACGCCCATGCACTATCACTGGACCACGGGTGCCGGTTTTTACAGCATGCTGGCCGGACCGGGCAGCACCAACTGGGGCGCCTATATACAAAAGGGCATTGCTGCGGGCCGCCTTTTCAGCGCAGGGCCTGGTTCCTATATTTTGAGCGAAGATAAAATATTTGCCAATCACGCCAGTATTGTGGATTACTGCCGCATGTTGCCCTGGGTGGATGGATTTCAGTTTTTCAGCTACGGCTCCTGGGAAGAGAACAAGTACTTTACGATCGCCGGGGAAACCTTTTTCAAAAATAAAACAAAAATCCGCGCCGCCAAGTTTTTACAGGATGCGACGCCCGAGTCACCGGCTCTGACAATGAATAAAATCGATTCGGTCACTTATCAGATCACGGTTGCGCCGGCACCGGGACAAACCGGGCCTTTCCGCTTCGTGCTTTATCGCTCCGAGGATGATGCCGCAGATGTCGGCAATGACACCATTCTCGATATTGCCTTCACAGATTCAACCTGCACCTATGTGGACCGTTTCAGCGGACTGCAGAATCATGAAGGCGCCTTTTATTATTTTGCCACGCAGGTGGACCGCTTCTGGAACGAGTCCAATCCCTCCCCGTCGCTGACCACCGATTTCGTCGCATCGCTGCCGCCGCGGGTGGTGAACGGTTTTCCGCAGGAAGGGGATACCGTGCGGGTTGATATCCAGGCCGAAATCACCTTCTCCAAAAGCATGGATCCAGCCACGGTCATTCCAGCCCTTGTCATCGAACCCAATGTGCCGGTCAAGCAATCTATCTGGTCCGATGATAACAAGCATCTCAAGGTTATTTTTGCGCAGAAGCTCGCTTTTGCCACAGCTTATACCGTGCAGATAACGGCTGCGGCCACGGATGTCAATGGCAAAGCCCTGGACGGCGATGGAGATGGCACGGGCGGCGATCCTTTTGTCGTTCATTTTCACAGCGACGCACAGGACGTGTATGGCCCGAGAGTGGTTGCGACATTTCCTGTCGATGGAAGCACCGATTTGCTCGCTGTGGAAGGCGTCATCAACATCACCTTCGACGAACCAATCGCGCCAGCTTCGGTGCCGGACAGCAGCATAAAATTGCGCAAAAATGGTGAACTGGTGCCGGTGAATCGCGCCATCTCCAAAATACTGGGACAAGGCGTGCTCAGCATTCAACCAAAGACGCCGTTCGAGATTAACAGCGATTACACGCTCGATCTCGCAGCGACCGTCAGCGATACCCTGGACAACGTCCTGTCTGAACCGGTAGCGCTTTCTTTCAAGACAGGGCTTCAGCGCAGTGAATCCGTGAAAAGCATCGAGAATTTCAACGCGGTCACCAGCTGGAAAGCGCCCAACTTCAGCGGTTCGACCGTGGGCATCTACGCGCCCAATACCGTTTTCGAGGTGAACAAAACCGTTTATCTTCCCAATTCGCTGCCGTTGATGCGAAGTTCGGCCAGCTTGCGCTATGAGTGGGATGAAACAAAAACCGAGTTTTTGCTGCGTGAATATCTCGATCCGGCGACAGCGCCCGCACAGGTGCTTTTCGACACCACCTACACGCTGCAGTGCTATATTTATGGAGACGGCAGCGGCAATCAGTTTCGCTTCTGCCGGAATGATTCGACCCGCGATCAGGCGGCTTTTCATGAGGTGTCGCAGTGGGTGACGATCGACTGGATCGGCTGGAAACTCGTGGAATGGAAATTGAGCGATCCGGCTTCCGTGGGCGCCTGGCTTGGAGACCGCGTGCTCAATGGATCGAAACTTAATATCGACAGTTTTCACCTGACGCATCCAACGGGTGCCGCCAGCAGCGGCGTTCTCTTTTTCGACAATCTTCAGGTGGTCAAAAAGAGCAGCTATCCCGTTGGCGTGGAGGACAAACCTGGACACATGCCCGGGCAATTTGCGCTGCTGCAAAATTATCCCAATCCGTTCAATCCGGTGACGCAGATCGATTTTGTGCTGCCAAAGGCAGGACATGTCACGCTGACGGTATTTGATGTGCTCGGCCGCGAGGTGGCGCATCTGCTGGATGAGCGCAGGGAAGCCGGGATGCATCATGTCCTCTTTGACGCTCGGCAGGCGGGATCAGGCGCTTATTTTTACCGGCTCTCCTTTGAGGGGCAAATACTGGTGCGTAAGATGCTGGTGGTGAAATAAGGCGCCCTCACTCCGGCCTTTCCCGTGGAAGCTGTTGCAGCAATCGCTTTGACCATCCATGCATTCTTCACGGGCCGCTTAAAAGATTGTTTTTCTCTGCGCCTCTGCATCACAGCGGGAGAACATCTTGCTCTTTTTCGCATATTAACTTTTCCCCGCAGTGGCGCGTTTACGAAGAGACGCAGGGTGCAGTGATGCATTGACACTGTCGCGAAGAGACGCAGGGCGCAGTGATGCAGTGGTGCATTGACACTGTCGCGAAGAGACGCAGGGTGCAGAGGTAATAATAAAAGTCCGAAAGTGGCCTGATACAGCTTACGAGTGGTTTTTTCAACAATACCTTGCGGGGAGGGCACGGGGGACGGGAGAGGGAGAACAACTCGCACAGAGATGGTCTATTAAAAAATAACCGTAATGGAACAGGATTTTCTCGCATGAAAAGATCGGTATTTTTATTAGTTTTTGCTATAGTTACCACATTGTATGCATCGTCTCTTCCGCCCAAGCGCGAGTTTCGCGGCGCCTGGATTGCAACCATCGGCAATATCGACTGGCCGCCGTCCGGCGGCGGCAGCGACTCGCAAAAACAAGCGTTGGTGAACATTCTCGACAATCTTCGGGATGCGGGCATCAACGCGGTTGTTTTTCAAATTCGCCCAGAGTGCGATGCCATGTATGCATCTACTCTGGAACCCTGGTCGTACTATCTCACCGGCGTACAAGGCCGGGCGCCATCGCCTTTTTACGATCCCCTGCAATTTGCCGTGGAAGAGGCGCACAAACGCGGCATGGAGCTGCACGCCTGGTTCAATCCTTATCGGGTGCAAAAGACATCCGGAGCATATGCCACCGCAACCAATCATGTCTCCAAAACTCATCCGGAATGGATTCTCAGCAAGAACAAGTACCGCTATCTGGATCCGGGACTACCCCAGGTGCGCGATTACGTGATCAGGGTTTTCATGGATGTGGTGCGGCGCTATGATATCGATGCCGTGCATTTCGATGATTATTTCTATCCCTATGAAGGCATCAGCAACGAAGATGACGCCTCCTTCGCGTTGTATAATCGCGGTTTCAGCAATCGCGGTGACTGGCGCCGCGACAACATAAACCTCTTCGTCAGAACGCTCCATGACAGCCTCGTGAGCGTCAAGCCCCATGTCAAGCTGGGCATCAGCCCCTTTGGCATCCGCAAGAACAGCGATGCCGGCACCGGCGGCATGGAATCCTATTATGCCATCTACTGCGATCCCCTGGCCTGGATCAAGGATAAGAGCATTGATTATCTGACTCCGCAGGTCTATTGGGCGTTCGACCGCGCCGTGGCGCCTTATGGCAAACTGGTGCCGTGGTGGGCCTCGATCATGGATGGTCTGCACCTCTATGTGGGACAGGGCATCTATAACATGGAAACCGCTTCTGCGTTTCCGTCCGGCCAGTGGCCCGCCAGCGAAGTTGGCCGCCAGGTGCGCTTTAACCGCTCCAAAGACCATGTTGATGGCAATGTCTTTTATACCACCAATTACATCACCCGCAACGTCAAGGGCATCCGCGACAGCCTGGTGCATGATATTTACCGGCATTCCGCCATTTTCCCGGTCATGGCCTGGAAGGAGACCAATCCGCCCCATGCACCGGCCAATCTGCGTTTCGCGCAAAAGGTCAAGGGCGGTCCCGCGCTATTGCAGTGGGATGCTCCTGCGGCGGAGGGGCATGGAGAGCAGGCGGCCCGCTACGTGGTCTATCGCTCTGATTTTCTGTCGATCGGGCCAGCGGACCTGGATAACGTTCGCTATCTGCAGCAGATCACCGGATTGACGGAATCCGCTCCGCGCGCGCATCCTGTGGATGGCACGTATGCCTATGCGGTCACGGCTCTGGATCGCAACGCCAATGAGAGCCCGATGAGCAATGTCATCACCATCAGCCCGCCGCCGCAGCCGGTGCTGGCGTTTCCGGCCGACCATCAGCCCGGCATCGGGAGTCAGGTTGCACTAAAGTGGCGCGATTCAGGTTCCGCCAGCAGCTATGAGGTTCAGGTGGCATCGGATTCGATGTTTTCCGGGGCACTCCTGGTGAACAAAAGCGGCATTCAGGATACGACTTTTCAAGTGACGGGGTTGACCGGCGGCATCCCGTACTATTGGCGGGTTCGCGGTGCGAATCCCTCCGGTGCGGGACTCTATTCGGCCAGCGGCCATTTCACCTCTTCCCTGCCTGCGGCGCCGGTGTTGCTCTATCCGGCCAACATGACCCAGAATGTGCCAGTCATCATCTCCTGTCATTGGCGTCATTCGCCGGATTTCTCTTTTTATCAACTCCAGGTCTCCAGAAGTCTGAATTTTGAGTATTCCAGCCTCGTCTATGATTCGGCGAATTTGACCGACTCTACGGCGGCGCTTCCCATCCTGGATATGAGCCGTATCTATTTCTGGCGCGTGCGCGTAGAGAATGGTCTGGGCATGGGGCCCTGGTCCGCTGTGTATCGCTTCAAGACGACCTCGAGCACGGAGGTGGTGTCCAATGAAGAGATGCCGTACGCATTCGCCTTGAAACAGAATCATCCAAATCCGTTCAATCCCGTCACGCAGATAGAATTTTCACTCCCCAGCGATGGAATCGCCAGGCTGTGCGTCTATGATATGCTCGGCAAACAAGTCCTGCAGCTTGTGGATGGCCCTCTGCGCGCCGGCGTCCATTCCGTGTCATTGGATGCCAGGCATCTCGCCAGCGGGGTTTACCTGTACCGGCTCAGCTTTGGTCACCAGGTGTTGTCGCGGCGCATGATGCTGGTGAAATGAGCACTCCTGATTGATCAAATTTGTTTGACTACAAGCTTTGGCTTGTATGGGATATTGCACGGCATCCAACCACCCAGCAGAAAGAGTTGATCTATGAAGCATTACAAATTTGTGCTGCTCCTGTTGCTCATGGTATCCATGGGCTGTCATGGCGAGACTTTCAAGGAATTCATGGAGCGCGTAGAGTACGCCGAGCCGGCGCAGCAGCAGACGCTGGTGGACAGCTTTTATGCCGCTCATCCGCGGCTGCCCATTTGCGAGACCGACACGACGGTGCATTTCATCTATCGCGGTTCCGCGCTCTCCGTGCAGGTGGCCGGCGATGCCACGGAATGGAGTCCAACGCCGGCGCCGCTACGGCGACTCGGTTCCACCAACCTGTGGTACCGCAGCGACACCTATGAGGCGGATGCGCGGCTGGATTATAAACTGGTCATCAACGGCACTTCCTGGATACTCGATCCCCGCAATCCCTACACCTGTGCAGGCGGCTTTGGACCCAATTCCGAACTGCGCATGCCCCGGTATGTGCCGCCGCCGGGTGCGATCTATCAAGCTGCGATCCCTCATGGTTCGGTTAGCGACACCATCATCACCAGTACCATTCTGAAAAATACCCGGCACATCCGTATCTACACGCCGCCGGGCTATACGCAATCTACGGCCAGTTATCCGCTTGTTCTGTTTCATGACGGTCTGGAATATCTATCTTTGGCGTCGGCCAATCATATCCTCGATTATCTCATCGCGGAGCGCCGTATTCCGCCGCTTATCGCCGTGTTTGTGCCGCCCTATTCCGCTGCCGAGCGCGCATCAGAGTATGCAGGCCTCAAGTCCATGCCGTTTGCCGCTTTCATCGTCGATGAGGTGATGGGATATGTGGACCGGCGCTATCGCACCCGCAAGGATCCCGCGTCCCGCGGTCTGGTGGGCGCTTCCAACGGCGGCAATATCTCACTTTTGATTGGATTTCATTATCCGCAATCCTTTGCATTGATCGCCGCGCAATCGAGCAATGTGGATTCGTCTTTATATAATGCGTACCGCGATGCGGACCGCAAGGATCTGCGCCTCTATCTCGATCTGGGCACCTATGATCTGGCTGTTCTCAGACAGCGGGTCGGCCGCTTTGTGCCGCTCATCGCGCAAAAAGGGTATGATTATACCTATCAAGAGGTGCATGAGGGACACAGTTGGGGGAATTGGAAAGGACATCTGGATGACGCGCTGGCGTTTCTTTTTCGCGACTATGCGCTGGGCGTACAGAGAGATGGCCATACGCCAGGCGATTTTCAACTGGGACAGAATTATCCCAACCCCTTTAATCCGGAAACAACCATCCCCTTTGAGCTGGTGCGGGACATGGATATTCAATTGACCGTCTATGATGCCCTGGGCAGGCAGGCCGCGCTGCTATTTTCGGGCAGGATTCGTGCTGGAGCACATCGCGTGCGATTTATGGCGGCGAACCTTGCAAGCGGCACTTATTGGTGCCGCTTGCAAGGGGATGCTTTTTCCCAGACCAGATCCATGCTTCTCGTGCGTTAAGCGGGCGTATTCCGCTGACCAGGATTATCCGGATTGTTTGCTTCTCCACCGCCTCAGGTGATTTATTATCCAGACGCTGCAGACGGCACCAGTAGGTGCCGCTGGCGAACGCAGCAGCTCGCCACGTCAGCGTCAGCTCGCCCGGTATTTGCATTCCATCGAACAACACCTCAATTTCCTGGCCTTTTGCGTTGTGCAGGGTGACGCGAACGGGGCCGGGCTCTGCAACCTGCGCACGAATGGTGGCTGTTGCATTTTTTCGTCTTTTTTGCCAGGAGCTGGATTACATTATTGTAATTAAACGGGAAATATACTCTGCGCCGGGCATGCCGAGAAAATTAACTTGATTTTTAGCTGCAATTAGAATAAAATAGATCAAATACGGAGACCGGACAGATGCGGTTGGTGCAAAAATCCTTTCTCCAGGCTGCACCAGAATCATGCACCGCCGGGAACGCAGAAACAAGCGAAGAAAAATGATGACGATGCAACGGCCATCATATGGCTTTCGGGATAAGGAATTCTTTGAACTGAAAATTTATGCAATCCATTCTTCCAGGTACGCATTAATCGGATGAAGCGGAAAAATTAAGCAGAAAAGCAATGATAGCCGCTTTCAAGAGGGTGATGAAAGTCAAACCATGACTTGTTCCATATTCCCCATATCAACAGCCCGGCGGGATTTGTGCGCCCGGCGGTTTATGAACAGGGCAGGTGCAGCTGTGCAAACCGGCGGTGAACGGATGTCTTTTTAAAACAGGAATCAACATTGGCTGTCACGCGGGATGAGATTGAGGCATACCGGGATCACACCTATTGGCGTACGCCAGCCAGGCAGGTGCATGACATGGCTGGCGCGCTGCGGTTTGTGAACAAAGTCGGCTATTGTTTTGCCTTCACCGCCCGGCGTTCTGAATTGCCCTGTTTGTGGCATGCGGCCTGCGGTGAACGTCACCCGGCCTATCCGGAGCATACCCACTCTGATCCCTATATCGGCCTGGTCTGGCAGGCCAAAGACGATCTGCCGGCGCAAAGAGCGCTCTATTACGGCAAAGCCATCAAGGCGCGGCCGTCCATGATTTCCCTGGCGTTTTTGCCGGCTTTTTATCGCCTCGTCGCAGGGGATCGTGGAGAAGACGGTTATATCGCTGATTACATGGCCGGGCAGCTTTCGCCGGCGGCGCGGCATATCATGGACGCGTTGACAGAGCACTCTCCGCAGATCACCTCTGAATTGAAACTGTCCAGTGGCTATGCGCACCCCGGAAAACGCGCGGAATTCGACCGCGCCATGGCCGAACTGCAGATGCGCATGTACCTCTGCAAGATAGCCGAGTTTTATGATCCGTTCACTTTTCTTTGGGAGCAATTCAATCTGCGCTATGAGGAGGAAGTGAAGCAATCCGCCAAGATGACGCAGGAGAGAGCCCGGGAAATTATTTTGCTGCAATATTTCAAATTGGCGGGCGTTGCATCAGCGATCGATATCCAGAGACTCTTTACCTGGCGGCCCGGCGATGTCGCGCAGAGCCTGGCGCGCTTGCAGGAAAGCGAAAAAATCATGATTACACAGGTACAAGGGGAGAAAAAGACCTGGTATCAGTCCAGTGACATGGTTCACCCCGGTCTTTTGCAGGGGGAGCCGTTGGACCATCCTGTCCCGACGCATTTCTGATTCTTATCACGGCCGAGTCCGAAGGAGCACATCTGCCTGCATCCCATAAAAACATACTTGTCTCCCGGCTGCGTTTCATGGGGGACGTAATTCTGACCACGCCCTTGCTGGGCACGCTTCGTAAAACCTTTCCAGATGCGTATATCGGTTATCTGACTGAGGCTCCTTTTGCAGAGCTGCTGCGCAACCATCCGCATGTGGATCAGATCTTTACCTCAGGACGGGGCGATAACCTGGCAACGGGTAAACTCGTTCGCGCTCTGCACCGCACCAGATGGGATGTGGCCATCGATCTCTTCGGCAATCCCCGCTCTGCCTTGCTGCTTTTTTTGAGCGGTGCGCGCATGCGAATCGGCGGTGACTTTCGCGGCCGCAAATGGCTCTATACCCATCGCATCAGCGATGACGGACAGCGCCGGAGCGCCATCGATTATCATCTGCGATACCTCACGCCCCTGGGTATTATCAGCAACAACAGGACCACCCACATCGAGCTGAGCACCGCTGAAGTCTCTGAAGCCCGTGCTTATCTGACCCGGTCCGGATATGATCCGGACCAGCCCATCATTGGCCTGCATCCGGGCGCAACCTGGCCGGCGAAACGCTGGTTTCCGGAGCGTTTTGCGGCTCTGGCCGACCGTCTGATGGATGCGGGTTTGCAGGTGCTCTTCACCATGGGGCCCGGTGAAGAGCCGCTCCTCGATGGCATCCTGCAAAGAACACAACATACGTTCGCAAGACCGCAGCTTTTCGAATTGAGAGCGTTGGCGGCTTTGGTGCAAAAGATGGCTGTTTTTGTATCCAATGACTGCGGCCCCATGCATCTGGCTCCGGCGGTCGGCACGCGCACCGTGGGCATCTTTGGACCCGGTGAGCCGGACATCTGGTTTCCCTACGACGAAGCCGCCGGACATCGTCTGGTTTACCATACCGTGGATTGCAGCCATTGTCATCGTGACTTTTGCGACAAAATGGATTGCATGTCCGCCATAACCGTGGACCATGTTTTTGCAAAGGTTCTTTCCACATTGAAGGTTTGATCAAAAGGATTAGCAGCGGTGCAAATCATTATCGATGCCTACAATTACATTTTGCGTACCATGGCGGTGCAAAAGCACGACGACAAGGCTTTGCAGCGGGCGCGCGAGCAGCTGTTGCGGCTGGCCGGGGGCTATGCCCAGGGACGCAAAGTCGAGGTGGTGGTGGTTTTTGACGGGCAGCTGGTTCCGGGGGTGCATCCGCCCAAGCCGCCTGCCGGCGTGCGCGTTCTTTTTTCCAGAGCCCCGCAATCCGCTGATGCGCTCATCAAAACATTGATCGAGAAAAATAAACAGCCGCGCGCGGCCACAGTGGTCACCTCGGATGGGGCTTTGGCCCATTTCATCAAAACCTGCGGGGCCCAGCATCTCAGCGTGGAAGCTTTTCGCGAGCGTCTGGAACAAAAAAAATCACAGACCGGCATTGCCGAAAAGTTTGATGGTTCCACCAGCGCGAAAGACGTGGAAGAGTGGTTGCGTCTGTTCAATGCGCCTCGGCATGAAGATTAACGCCACTTTATGGGGTCATTGCCGTAATGCGAAAAAAAGAGCGCGATAAAATCACCACCAGGACAATGGGCCCTGAGCAACGGCGCATATTGAGACGGCGTACGCGCACCGTAGCCGCCGTGATGATCGTTACTTTTCTTTTTTTGCTGCTGTATAATCTCGGCTCCTATCTTTTCCTGAAACAGATGGGAGACGAACTGGAGCGCGCTCTGGATCAGCGGCTCATGGCCACGGCGCGGTTGACCACCGAGCTGATCGAACGCACAGCCGCCAATTTTGATGACCGCACCGAGTCCAGTCTGATGCGGCTCTCGCTGAACCGGATCCGTCTGGAAAATGATCTTGAGGCGGCCTATCTCATCTATCCGCAAGGCCGTGTTTTCCTCGATGCCCGTCAAGATCTGGAAACGAGTATTGAGCGGCGTTATCTGCGCGAGGACAGCACGGCCATCGCGACGGCCTTGCGGGAGGGTGTCGCGGTGTCCCGCCTGCACACGGTCGCAGATGATCATTTTAAAAGTGTCTATGCGCCGGTTACGGATCTCTATGGATCAACGCTGGTATTGGTGATGGAGGCGAATGCCGATTTCCTCCGCGTCATGGAGAATTATTATCACGGACTCTACCTCGGCGTTGTCATCAGCTTGCTACTGTTGGGTGTGCTGGTCACTTTTTTGGTTTACGCCACCATCCAATTTGTCCGCACCGAATCACGGTTGTTGCAGGCACAGCGCCTCGCCTATTTGGGGCAGATGTCCGCGACCGTAGCCCATGAGATTCGCAATCCTCTGGCCATCATCAAGAGCACGGCGGATGTGCTGCGGGAAAAGTATCTCCCGGCCGGCACCAAGGATGAATTTTTTGATTATATTGATGATGAAATCCGCCGTCTGAATCGCCTGGTGAATGATTTTCTCTCTTTTTCCAGGGGACAGGAGCTGCGCCTGGCGGAGCATGATCTGGTGCCGTTGGTCTCTGCGCTGATTCGCACTTTTCCCGCCGCTGATACGCGCATCGAATGGGCATGTGAACTCGAATCCCTGGTGGTGCGCTGCGACAGCGACAAGATACAGCAGGTTCTGCTCAATCTGCTGATGAACGCCAGGCAAGCGGTGGAGGGACGGGAGGGCGTGGTTAGAATCGGCCTGGTGCGCGAACACAGCAAAGGCCGGGAACGGGTTTGCCTGACGGTTCGCGATAATGGTCCCGGGCTGTTGGGTAAGGGGGGAGAGGTATTTGAACCTTTTTTCACCACCAAAACAAGCGGGACCGGATTGGGACTGGCGGTGTCGCGGCAGATCATTGAATCGCACGGCGGGACGATCACGGCGACAGAACCGCCGCAGGGCGGCACGGTGATGACGATTTATCTGCCGATCTGAAACCACTGGGTGAATAAACGGCCGGCTGACCTGGATTTTTCACCGCTGAGAATGCAGAGATGCCCAAGGAAATTAAAAACAAAAAATTAGCATCTAGGGCAAATTTTATGAATCAGATTTAATTCAAACAAAAACGTGTTCGATAATCCCGAAAAAATCAACCCGGCGCGCTCGGCGTTTAATGAGGCGAACAGGCTAATACAGTACATAAAAAAATCCTTTTTAATCGATGGTTCCGGTATTATGCAAATGATGGATTCTTTATGAAATCAGCCAAACTTTTAATTGTGGATGATGAGAAGCGCATGTGCGCGGTTCTCAAGGCGGCCCTGGAAAAGGATCATCTGGCCATCACCACAGCCG
>CAUJEL010000114.1 GCA_963169875.1 Candidatus Zhuqueibacterota bacterium | reverse complement strand
ATAGTCTCATTGTTCCATGCGTCGTTATTTGTCGCACCCCGCGCGGGTGCGTGGACTTAACCGGTCATGCCGCCCACTGATTAGGTTCCAATATTGTCGCACCCCGCGCGGGTGCGTGGATTGAAACCAACGTAGACGGTGGAGGAATTACGTTTATTGTTGTCGCACCCCGCGCGGGTGCGTGGATTGAAACAGACCAAACCGGAATTCATTTTGCTGAATGGATCGTCGCACCCCGCGCGGGTGCGTGAATTGAAACCGGAAGATCAGAGCTCGTCATTTTGCATTCGCTGCCAATGTGTGTAAAATAGGAATGCAAAACTCCAAATTGAGACTCAAAATGGTAACATCGATTCCAATTTTTTTCAATCCATTCGTAAGTAGCGATTTTTTCACTGTGCGGCACTGAAAAATTGCTCGTTAACGCTATAAAATGCATTCTGTGCAAGCAATGTTTGCGGCGATACTATCCAGCAAAGCCTGGACTGTTGAATATATGTCACGTCCAATAATAGATTTTATTATTGCTTTTTATAAAATACAATAATATATTTTATTGATTAATATAGAAAGCAATAATTATGATAGAAGAATATATTCTGACGCAAAATCTTCATTGGCAAGGCAAACCCCTTCACGCCGGCACTCAGCGTGAGGCTCTAAAGCGTGTCATCTCATTTTTACCCCTCGATCATACGATCGCCATTACCGGCATGCGCCGCTGCGGCAAAAGCTTTTTGCTCCGGCAGGCGATCAATCATCTTTTACAGTGTAACGTCAAGCCGGAAAATATTCTCTTTGTCAATCTTGAAGCGCCGCCTTTCAGCGGCAAACCGGCTCATGAAATACTCGACCCGCTCTATGAAATTTATCTCAAGCTCAAACAGCCCGGTGGCAGACAATACCTCTTCCTGTATGAAGTACAAAATATACAGCATTGGGAAAACTGGATCAAATACCAGTACGATCAAAACAAGGGTGAACTAAAATTCATCCTGACGGGTTCCAATAGTCACATGCTTTCATCTGAATTCGCCACGCTGTTAACCGGCCGCGTCCTGGAACAACGTCTCCATCCTTTCTCATTCCGCGAGTTCCTCTCCCACCACAACAGCCTGCCGCTTGATCAGCAAAGTTTTATCCTGCAGAAGCCGGCAATTATGAGCCGGTTCGAGGACTATATGAAGTTCGGCGGGATGCCTGAATTGTTGGACATTGAAGAGATCGAAGCAAAAAGACAATTGCTCATCTCCTATTTTGACGCCATTCTCTATAAAGACATCATTCCCAGATTTTCCATCAGGGAACAGGCTTTGTTAAACGATCTCGCCGTATACTTGCTGGGTAGTTCGGCTGAGCTTGTCAATTTAACAAAAGTGGCGGACCGTTTCAGGACAACGAGGAACACGATCAAAGAGTATATCGAGTATCTGGAGAAGGCGTTTCTTGTCACGATCCTGCAAAAATTTTCTTATTCACACAAGACGCGGCTGGATTCATTTAAAAAATGCTATGCAATCGATTCGGGTTTGGCAAATCTGCTGCCGATCCGTTTTTCACCGGATCGCGGCAAATTGCTCGAAACCCTGGTCTGCGTTGAACTGCAACGTCGCTATGAATCAGTATTCTATTATCGAAACCAAACAGAGTGCGACTTTATCGTCCAGGATCGAGCTCGGGTGAGGAATGGCATACAGGTATGTTACCACCTCTCTGCAAATAATATTAATCGTGAAGTCGCCGGTTTGACAGAAGTTACAAAATTATTTGGCACACAAAATAATTTGCTGCTTACTTTTGAGCAGGAAAACGGCCTGGGTGAAATGCCAGCAGAAGTGTCTATTCGTCCTGTGGCGGAGTGGCTTGTCTTCCCGGATGCATCATCCTGAATCGTGTTACTGTATCCACTAATGGAACTTTATTACAATAAGTGCCATTAGTGGACAAGTGCCTGGAACTTACATACAAGTCGCACCCTGCGCGGGTGCGTGGATTGAAACATAAGACGGTGAGAAACCTGAATCTATCATCAATAGGGAGGTGTAGAATGGATAAAAAGAAGGGGAAAAAAGCAACCCTTGTTGGTTTCGATAATTGCCGGACCTGGCAGGATTACAAAGCCGCTGTAACCGGTCTTATGGAAAGACTTGGTGTGATCGATGATGAGACTACGGATGAGGAGTGGAAAGTGCAATTTGAAGAGTTTTTGAGTGAGAATAAAAAGGAGTAGCTTCACCCAAAGGCACAAAGGCCACAAAAAATAAATAGCCGCATGCGACGCGCTGTTGTTCTTGGTTTAATCGAATCATTGCGGGATTGACAAATCTGACCAATCTCAGTAATCCGTAGGTAAAAATTTATCTTGCTGTCGCGCCTATTCAATACTAACCGGTAAAGTATATGGATACTGCCACCCCCACTGTTTTCTTGAAAGGACCTCTGATCATCGAACCAGTGTATCCCGGGTGAAATTATACACTAAAGTATTATACTTATAAGTATAATAAGATCTATTTCATTTTCACTGTACAGAAAAACGATTTCCCTTGATTTTTTAATGAAAATGATGTAAATATTAATAACCATTTTAACAAAAATACGAGCCACGGGCGTGAAAAACTAAACTTTACAACCACTTTCCTGACAAATTAATGGACAGATTCCAGTCCAAGGTCTGGTTTGTCGGGCAAGTACGTTGTGAGTTTTTTTTCGCGCCGTGGCTTTTTTCTATCCCAGCCACGGTCATCCATCGTGGCTTTTTTATTTTCTGGAGGTTCCTTGCATCTCATATTTCATAATGTGACGTTTGGTTATGATTCATCACCGGACCGGCTCTTCCGTGAGGTCTCTTTTCATCTCAGCAGCGGCTGGTGTGGCGTCATCGGCGCCAACGGCGCCGGCAAATCCACGCTGCTGCAGCTGGCGTGCGGACGCTTGCAGCCACTCCAGGGCAGCATTGCCGCCCCGGCCCTGGCCCTCTACTGCCCGCAACGCACGGACGATCCGCCCGCGGAAACGCCCGCTTTTCTGCAAAGCACGGAACGGGACGCCCTGCTCTTGAAAGACCGCTTGGCCATCGCGGATGATTTCGGCGCACGCTGGCACACCCTCTCCCATGGCGAGCGCAAACGCCTGCAACTGGGCGTGGCGCTGTGGCTGCAGCCCGATCTGCTCGCTGTCGATGAGCCCACCAACCATCTCGACGCGTATGCGCGCGGACTGATCGCCCAGGCTCTGGCGTCCTTCTCAGGCATCGGCTTGCTGGTCAGTCATGATCGTGAATTGCTGGACCGGCTGTGCCAGGCGTGCATCCAGGTGGCGCCCCCTGCAGTTACATGGCGGCCTGGCGGCGCCAGTGCGGTTCTCGCAATTCTTGATCAGGAACGCCAGGCACTGCAGCGACAGCGCGAGATCCAAAAGAGGCAGCTGCAGGAACTGCAGCGGGAAGTGCTGCGGCGCAAACAGGAGGCGCGCCAGGCGGACCATAAGCGCTCGAAACGGCATATCCCGGTCAAGGATCGCGACGCCAAAGCCAGGATCGATGCGGCTCGCGTTTCGGGAAAAGACGGCCATGCGGGAAAACTGCAGAAGCAGCTGCAGGGAAGATTGGAGCAGATGAGCGAATCCTTCGCACAGATCAGGACTGAAAAGACCCATACCCTGGGGATATGGCTGCCCGGCAGCAAATCCAGACGGGTTTTCCTGTTCTCAGAACCCGGAGGGTCCATTCTCATGGGCGAAGAGAGACAGCTCCATTATCCGGATTTATGCGTCAAGTCTGATGACCGCATCGCCATCACCGGACCCAATGGCGCCGGCAAGAGCACGCTGGTGCGCCATCTGCTGCAGCATGTGAATCTGCAACCCGAGCGCATCACTTATATCCCGCAGGAGATCGATGTGCTGGAGGCCAAGAGCATATTGGCGCAGGCTCTGGAGCTGCCGTCTGAACGCCGCGGTCAGGTTTTTACCATTGTCAGTCGGCTCAATTCCCGGCCGGAGCGGCTGCTGGCATCGGCCGAGCCCAGTCCGGGCGAAGTGCGCAAGCTGCTGCTGGCGCTGGGCATGTCTCTGCAGCCGCACCTCATCATCATGGACGAGCCCACCAATCATCTCGACCTGCCTTCGATCCTGTGCCTGGAGGAGGCTTTGGCGGAATGTCCCTGTGCCCTGATTCTGGTGAGTCATGATGCCCATTTTTTGGCGCGATTAACGCGGATTACCTGGAGCTTGAGTACGGTGGAGGATGAGTCCATCCTGCACGTCGTCTGAGGAATTTTACATTGAAAAATTCTCCCACCCTGTCCCATTCCCACAAAGGGGAGAGGGAACAGTAAATCCAGATTCTCTTACAGGCGCCAGTGCGGTACATTTCGCTCACCCTGTCCCGTGATGGGAAAATGCCGTAATGAGGGTGCAACAAACGGTATAATTACGTTATTGTACCAAAGCTCCAGTTTGGGCATGAGATAAGACCGCCAATAATGGTGAGCCGGTCGTTAAAATAGTCTTGATCTCATTTGAAGAAATGACAAAAATTGTGTAAATGTCAAGTCGGACTTTTTATTTGTACAAATCATCTATATCACACGAGAAATAGAAAAAACGATCACCGCTTTAGCCGCCCGGTACTGTATCGTAACCATTACTGGCCCGAAACAATCCGGCAAGACTATTTGAATCCCATCTTGAACTTGAATAATTTTTCCGCTGCCTGGACGTCACTCTCATCCTTGAAAACAATCGTGATACCGCGGATTTTACCGTAACTGGGCCCGCTGCTGAACTGTTCCTTCAGGTCAGCCGGCAGATCGCTGCTGTGGATCGATGCCTCCGCCCGCAGCGGCAAGTAACACGTCATGCGAAACCCATCCTGGAAGATCGATATCCAGCACACGGTACTGGCTTTCTGCGTCACCTTGAGGAGCCAGCTTTTGCCATCGTTATAGTATCTCCATTCCTTATTGACAGTTGAATAGTTGGACTGAATGTGATTGAACAGGTTATCCCACAATGTCCTCGTTTTTCCCAAATGTGAATAGATGACGTCGTCATCGGGATAGACGTTGGGATCGGTCAAGACAGCAGGTTCCATGATGCCTCCTGATATTTGGTTTCTATGTCCATATTGATAATATAATCTATTTTACAGACATAAATCCAAAAAAAGTTTCTTCAACTTGATGTTTATCGCATAGGTACCCGCATGAATGCGGAACTATGAACCAGCGTCCGTCAGGTACCGGAGAGGGTTTGCAATGCGTGCGTTTGCCTGCATAAAGCCCGCATAAATGCGGAACTATGAACCAGCGTCCGTCAGGTACCGGAGAGGGTTTGCAATGCGTGCGTTTGCCTGCATAAAGCCCGCATGAATGCGGAACTATGAACCAGCGTCCGTCAGGTACCGGAGAGGGTTTGCAATGCGTGCGTTTGCCTGCATAAAGCCCGCATAAGTGCGGAACTATGAACGTCGTGCTGCGAAAATACTTTCCACGACGGCCAGTATGATTCTTTGCCGGGCTGGTGCTCAGTGCTCCCAGGTGGTTGGCATCGACAGGCCCGGCCAACCTTTGAAACAAATCACCCCTTTTATCCGTCTTAAAAATGATACCCACTTTTTCATTTTAAACTCAAATCAGGAGGCGCTGATGTTCAAAAAGTACTGGTTTCTGCTATTACTCATCCCCACCCTCGTTTCGGCCGCCATCGAAGGCCGCTTTATGAATTCTCCGGATATTCGCGGCGACAAGGTCGTTTTCAATTACGAAGGCGATCTCTGGCTGATCAATGCCCAGGGCGGACTGGCCGTGCGCCTGACCACCCACCCCGGCCTCGAGACCGCGGGCAAATTCTCTCCCGACGGCAAATGGATCGCCTTTAACGGCGGCTACGATCAGGGCAGTCAAGTCTATCTGATCCCCGCGGACGGCGGCGTGCCCAAACGCCTCACCTGGCAGTACAGCGATGCCCGCGTCATCACCTGGACGCCGGATGGCAAAAAAATCATCTTCCGCTCCGGTTTTGAAAACCTCTACCGGCCCATCGTCAAACTCTATGCCGCCACTCCCGAAGGCAACTGGCCCGAGAAATTGCCCGTGCCCCGCGGCGTCCTCGCCAGCTTTTCCCCGGACGGCCAGAAGATGGTCTACTGCCCGCGCGGCAATGAAGAGTACTACTGGAAACGCTACAAGGGCGGCCAGTATCAGGACATCTGGCTCTATGATTACACCGCCAAATCTTATACCAAATTGACCGATTACGTCGGCAAGAACAGCTATCCCATGTGGATCGGCAGCAAAATCTATTTCGTCTCCGACCGCGGCGAAAACGGCATCGCCAATTTTTACACCTATGATCTGACCAGCAAAAAGGTCGATCAAATAACCTTTTTCAATGATTTCGATGTGCAGATGGCCTCCAGCGACGGCCAGCAGATCGCTTACATGCGCTCGGGTTATCTCTACATCCTCGACAGCAAGACCAACACCAGCCGCAAGATCGATGTGCAAATCCCCACGGATCGCTGGCAGCTGGCCGATCGCGTCATCAATCCCAAAGAGTACATCCATTCCATGGCATTGACCCCGGACGGCAAAACCGCGGTTCTGGAAGCGCGCGGCGATGTCTATCTCGTACCCAGTGAGGAAGAGAAAATGCCGCAGAATATCACCAATACCGCCTCTTCACGCGAACGCTATCCCCAGGTCTCGCCCGACGGCCAATGGGTGGCTTTTTACTCCGACAAATCGGGTGAGTACGAGCTCTATCTGATGAGCCGGGAGAATCCGGGGGCTGAATGGATCAAGCTGACCAACGGCCTGAAAACCACATTGTACAAACTGCTGTGGTCGCCGGACAGCAAGAAAATCCTCTTCGGCGACAAGTCGTTCACGCTCTATTATGTGGATGTGGCGAGCAAAAAACTGATCAAGATCGACTCTTCCACCATGCTGAAAAACGACGAATTCATCTGGGAAATGGACGACTATGCCTGGTCGCCGGACAGCAAATGGGTGACCTACACCTTTGTCCAGGAGAACCGCAACTCCGTGGTCTATCTCTATAATCTCGAGCTGGCCAAGATCTATCCCCTGACCAGCGATTTCTACGACAATCTCTATCCCACGTTTGACGCCAATGGCGACTACCTCTATTATGTCTCCTATCGCAATTGGGATGTACAAATGGATGTCTTTGAAGACAACCATATCATCCGCCATCCGACCCACTTGATGGCCGTCCAACTCAAGGCCGGGCAAAAACCGCCTTTTGAGAAAACGGCCAAAGAAGAGAAAAAAGCCGATCCACAGACCTTCCGCATCGATCTGGACGGCATCCAGGACCGCATCTTCACCGTGCCGGTCAAAGACGGCAATTTCTTCCATGCCAAGGCGGGCAAGGGCAAAATCACCTGGGCCACGGTCGACGATTTCATCTCTGATGAGTATGAAGAAATTTTCCGTCCCAAAGGTGAGGCCAAGTGGACCCTGCATATCTTTGACATGGCTGAACAGGAAGAAGTGACCATTGAAGGGAACATCTCCGATTGGCGCCTCTCCGGCAACGGCGAGCATCTGCTCATCAAAAAGAACAACGACCTTTATGTGTCGTCCCTGGACAAGGCTTTCTCCTCGAAAAAAGTGGGGGAGAAAATCGCCCTGGATAAATTGATCTACCGGATCCAGCCTGTGCAGGAATGGAACCAGATTTTCAACGACACCTGGCGCTGGTACCGCAATTTCTTTTACGATCCTGACATGCACGGCCGGGATTGGAAAAAGATGGGAGACACCTATCGCGCCTATATACCGCAGCTCAATTCTCGCGCTGATTTGAATTGGGTGCTGTCGCAGATGGTGGGCGAATTGTGCGTGTCACACACCTATGTGGGCGGCGGCGACCAGGGACCCATGCCGCGCCTGGAAAATCCTCTTTACACCGGTTTACTGGGTGTGGATTTTCAACCCGCTGAAAATGGCTATTTCAAACTGATGAAAATTTACGGCCCCAATGATCTCGATCGCGAGTTGGAGGGCCCCCTGGTGCGGCCCGATGCCCCGGTGAAAGAGGGCGACTACCTCATCGCCATCAACGGCGTCGAGGTCAAACATCCGGCCGATCCCTATCAATACCTCCAGGTGACCCGAGATCAGCGCGTCAAGATCACGGTGAACAGCCAACCCACCTCTACGGGCGCCAAAACCTTCGAGACTAAACCGGTGCGTAATGAATACCGGTTGCGCTACAATCGCTGGGTTTCCGACAATATCGATCATGTACTCAAGGCCAGCAACGGCGATATCGGCTATCTCCACATCACCGCCATGGGCGAGAGAAACCTGGGCGAGTTCGGTCGCTTCTGGCGCGCGTTCCGCTACAAAAAGGGCTTGATCATCGATGTGCGCGGCAACGGCGGCGGCTGGACCGAGTATTTTCTCATCGACAAACTCGAGCGCAAACAGGTCGCCTACAACGTCATGGCCAATATGGAGGCGTATCGTTATCCGAACAGCGCCTCGCGCGCGCATTACGCCGTGGTCACCAACGAGCATAACGGCTCGGACGGCGAGGCCTTTATCGAGGATTTCAAGGCCAACAAGCTGGGAACGGTCATCGGCGTGCCCAGCTGGGGCGGACTGGTGGGCATCATCAATGCACAGACCACCATTGACAATGGCTCGGTCAATCAATCCAACAATGCCTTCTGGGGCGCGGAAGGCAAATGGCTGGTGGAAAACCACGGCGCGGATCCGGACATGCTGGTCGAGAATGACCCGGCCTCGGTGATGCAGGGCATCGACAAGCAGCTCGATACCGCCATCGAGGTGCTGCAGAAGCAAATTCAGGAAAAGCCCTGGTCGTTCCCGGCCAGGCCGGCTTATCCAAAGAAATAATTGCCAGAGATAACCTTGTGAAGGTCTAAAACCTTCGCAAGGCCAGAGCAATATAATAAAAAAAGCCCTTCGCCAAACGAGGGGCTTTTTTTTTGTAATTCGGCTTGTTTCTGTTTCAATTTTTTCTTATTGTGAAACGTAAACAAATTGCCAGCCTCTTCTATTCATAACCCGCCGGGCGCGCAGAGCCCGCCGAGCTGGTTTTGGGGATAATGGAATAAGTTTTGAGCAGAATATTTTCGCAGTCTTGTAATCCGCTGGCGATGTTATTTTCTGTTTTTTCATTGCGTATCCCTTCGTTCGGCGGTCAATAGATGGATGTGCAACATCGAGGGATATTTAAAGTTACATATCTTTTGATCCATTGCAGGAATAGTGAACCAGGAAGCTCACGAAAAATTTGCAATTTTACGAATTATCAGATACATGAAAGGGATCCTATGAAGATTTTGGGCATACTATGGTGTACAGTGATGCTGAGCGCCGCGGTGCTGCCGGCGCAAACAACGTCTGTGCCGGGGGCTTTGACGCCGGAGCAGATCAGCGGGGCGCAATCCATTCTCGGTCTGACGTTTTCGCCCGCGGAACGCGATTCCATGCGCGACGGCCTCAACGAGCAGCGGCAGAATTATGAAAACATCCGCAAAGTGGCGTTGGCTAACAGCGTCTGGCCGGCATTCCAGTTCAATCCACTGCCGGTGGGATTCAAAATGCCTGAAGGCGAAAGTTACTGTCATATCGGGCGGCCCAGGGGATTGCGCCGGCCCGCAACGGAGGAGGAACTGGCCTATCTCTCCATTGTGGATCTGTCCGAGCTGCTCTACACGCGGCAGATTTCTTCTGAAGAATTGACCCGGTTTTATCTGGCGCGGCTGAAGAAATACGATCCCCTGCTGCATTGTGTCATAACTTTGACCGAGGAGCGGGCGCTGCGCCAGGCGCGTCAGGCTGATGTTGAAATCAGGACGGGACGGTATCGCGGCTGGCTGCACGGCATCCCCTATGGCGTCAAGGATCTCTTGTCCACCAGGGAGTACAAGACAACCTGGGGCAGCGTAGCCTTCAAATATCAGAGGATCGACGCGGACGCAACGGTGATCCAGAAACTGGATGCGGCCGGCGCGGTTCTGGTGGCGAAATTGACCATGGGGGAGCTGGCCTGGGGCGATGTCTGGTTCGGCGGCAAGACGCGAAATCCGTGGAAACCAGAACAGGGATCGAGCGGCTCTTCAGCGGGCTCGGCTGCGGCGGTCAGCGCCGGCCTGGTGCCCTTCGCCATCGGCACCGAGACCTGGGGTTCCATCGTTTCGCCGGCCACGGTGTGCGGCGTCACGGGTTTGCGGCCCACCTGCGGCCGCGTCAGCCGCACCGGCGCCATGGCGTTGAGCTGGTCCATGGACAAGATCGGCGCCCTGTGCCGTAATGCTTCGGATGCCGCTATTGTTCTGCAGACCATTCACGGTCCCGATGGCCAGGATCAGACGGTCTATGACGTCCCGTTTCAATACGATTCGAATCTGGATATTAAGAAACTGAGAATCGGTTATCTGGTCAAGGATTTTGCGCGGGATTATGCATTCAAGCATAATGATTCGTTGATGCTGGACAAACTGCGGCAGATGGGCGCGCAACTGGTGCCGGTTGAACTGCCGGCTGTGCCGGTCAATGATCTCGGCATCATCCTCAGCGCCGAGGCGGCCGCGGCGTTTGACGAGCTGACGCGCAGCAACCGCGACACCCTGCTGGTGCGACAGATCAAGAACGCCTGGCCCAATGCCTTTCGCACCGCACGTTTTATTCCTGCCGTGGAGTACATCAATGCCAGCCGCATACGCTATCTGCTGATTCAGGAAATGGCCCGGTTAATGTCGGAAGTGGATTGTTATCTGGCGCCGTCGTGGGATGGCGACAACCTGTTGCTCACCAATCTCAGCGGTCATCCGAGCATCACGATACCCAATGGTTTCAGCGCGGATGGCACGCCGACCAGCATCTCGATCATCGGCAAGCTGTTCGAGGAAGGGACGATCATTGCGCTGGCGCAGGCATTACAGACAATGACCGGTCATCATACGCAAAGGCCTGCGTTGACACTGCCATGATAAAAATGTTCCGCACGCTTGGGAATATGATGATCAGGACAGGTTGTGCAAAGCATCGTTTGCCGGGTGGAGGGAAAAGACGAGTATTTTGGAAATTTGCAATATCAGCTTGTGTGCGATAGCGCAGGAGGATCATCTCTGCCGCTGGTAATTGAGCGGCAGCAGAAAATTGACCTGCGCTGATCCGCAGATATCCCGGCCATCCAGCCAGGCCACGGTGGTGCTGAAGTGCCAGAGATGCAGGCGGAACCCCATGTTCCAGCGCAGACAGTCATACTCGACCAATCCCTCAACATAGCGAATCGGCCGCAGCGACACGCCGCCGAAGGTGCCCACCAGAT